>CAMYJN010000104.1 GCA_947258625.1 uncultured Polyangiaceae bacterium
CCGAGGAGCTCGACCACCTGCGCTACGTCTGCATGGTCGACGACTCACGGGCCCGCACCGAATTGGGGTACGAGCCCGTGCACTCGATCAGCCGCGTCCTTCGGGACGTCCGGCGGCTACGCTACCAGCTGGCCTAGCGGCACTTGCCGTCAATGCAGTTTTCCCCATCGGGGCAGTCCGATTGGACGCGGCAGTCGCTCTGGAGCTCGCTTTCGGCGTAGCAGAGGTTGTCGGGTCCACAGAGCGGGACCTGACCGTCGCGCGAGGTGCAGATCAAGTCGGGCTCGGGGGCGGTGATGTCGCACTCGGTGCGGCAGAGTCCTTCCACACAGATGCTGCCGTCGCAGTCGGCATCGGTGCGGCAGTACGGGGTGGGCGCAGCAGGGTCGGGGCTCGTGCGCGGCCGGCAGAAGCCCTCGGCGTCGCAAACCTCGATCGCGTCGTTGCAGCCTTCGTCGCAGCGGCGGAGGCAGGTTCCTTCGACGCAGTTAGTGGAGAGGTCCGGGCATTCGCTGCTGTCGATGCACTGACCGGCGATTGGCTGGCAGAGGCTTGCCTCACAGGCGGTACCGCCGGGGCAAATCGTGTCCGGGCCGCAGAGCAGGCGGCATCGGTTGTTGGCGCAGGTGAACCCGGCCGCGCACTGGGAATCGAACTGGCAGGTTTCGGCGACCGCGGTGCAGAGGTTCTCGAGACAAAGCTCGCCGCCAGGGCAATCGCCGTCGGCGAGGCAGTTGCCCGCGGTGGCCGGCCGGCAGCTGTCGCGGAAATCACACTCGAAGCCCGACGCGCAGTCGGGGTCGGCGCGGCATTCGGCGACGGCTGGGATGTAGCAGCCGCCGTCAGCGCGGTCGCAATAGCTGCCCACCGGACAATCACCGTCGGTGAGACAGATTCCGAAATCGTAGCCGATGCAACTGTTCGCCTGCGGATCGCAGTACGTGTCGGAGGGACAATCGAAGTCGCTCTGGCAGGAGACCTGAACTTCGCGCTCCACCGGCCCGGAGCCATAGATGGGGCAGCCGGTGAGGAGCAGCAGAAACGGAAGGAAAGAGACTGCGCGTGAATGGGCCATGAACCTCCGACGCGCCCCGAACGGCAGTATTCAAGGCCCTGCTGGCTAGCCCAGAAAGGTGTCCTCGAAGGCCCGGTTTTGGCGCAATGCCTCGTACAAAACGATGGCCACGGCGTTGCTCAGGTTGAGGCTTCGGACGGCGCCGATGGTGGGGATGGCCCAGACATTTTGCCGGTCTTCGAGCAGCTCGTGCGGCAGCCCCACCGACTCCCGGCCGAACACCAGCGCGTCGCCGGGCTCGAAGGCCGTTTCCAGATAGGAACGAGAGGCGGTGGCAGAAAACAAATGAATTCGGCGCTGTGGATCGGATTCCTCGAATGCCTCGAACGATTCATGGCGGTGGATCTCCACCAGATCCCAGTAGTCGAGGCCCGCGCGGCGGACCGAGTGCTCATCGATCTGAAAGCCAAGCGGCCCCACCAGGTGCAGCGGCGACTGGGTGGCTCCGCAGGTCCGGGCGATCGCGCCAGTGTTGGGCGGAATCTCGGGCTCGACCAGGACCACGTGGAATGGGCTGGTCGTCGGCGAGGCGCGGAGCTTGAGGCCTTGGGGCATGCCGGTTCTTACGATAGAGGGTAGCGGCATGGCAAAGCGGAGTTGGTTGTTGGCGATCCTGGGAGTCATCGGGGCTCTGCTGCTTTGGCGTCAAAGTCGGCCGGAGGCGTCTGCTGCTTTGCGCCAATGGGCTAACGTCGCGGCCCTGGTGGCGCCACCGGTCGGTCTGGACTGGGATCGGATCGATGCCTATCCCGAGGTGCAGGAAGCGGTGAAGGGCAGTGATCCGGTTCGATTGCGGGAGGCACTTGAAGCAGCCGGGCTTCAGGGTCTCTGGGTCGGCGTGTCGGTTGGGCTGTCTTCGGGTGGGGATCTTCCCTTGGCGAAACGTTTCGCGGCCGGCGCCGTGGTACGCGGGTTTCGGGGAGCCGTGCTCACGACTCGGGGGCTTCTCTACGTCGTCGACGAGACCACGTGGCCGGTGGTCATTTCGGATCGGGTTCTCGCTCGCGTCGCGCGCCGGATTCTCGAAGGGAGTGCGCCGCCGCCGATGGACGCGTTTCCCAAAGAGCTGACCGAGGAGCAAGCGGTCGAGGTGTTGATCGTGCTGAGCGGCGGAACGGGTCCACGGCTGTGGCGATCGGCGCGTGCGCACTCGATTGCCGAGGGGCTGATCACCGCATCGCTCGCGGCGCGGGAACGCTGGGAGGAGCGGGCAGAGACGATGGGCGGACCGCTCGGCGAGCGTCTCGATCAGCTCGACGTCGAGGTCGCGTTCCTGTTTGACGACGGCACCTTTGACCCGAGGGCCATTTCTCTCATCGACGCGCTCGTCAAGCCGCAACACGGCGTGGCTTACGAGCAGCCGGCTCGCTGGCGTTATCTGCTACCTCGCGCGACCCACAGGTTGGACAGCCCGACCGATGCCTACAAGCAGCTATTCCGAGACAACGGCCTTCCCGAGGACAGCTTCGGCCGTCGAGACCTGCGCCTCTATCGCGTCCGGATGCAGACGGTGTCGATCGATCAAGGCTCGACCGGTTCGAGGTGAGCGGGCGAGCCGGTCTGCTCCGGTGCAGGATCGACGATCTCTTCCGCCTCGAACGTGTCGAGCGTCGCGTCGCCTTCGGCAGGGAGCAAGATCACCAAGGTCGTGCCAAACCCTTCACGGCTGCGGACGTCGATACGGCCGCCCGCTTCGGAGATGATTCGTTGGGAGATGGCCAGCCCAAGGCCGGTGCCTTGCTGTTTCGTCGTCACGAAAGGGACGAACAGGTTGGCGAGCAGGCCGGGTGCGATTCCGGGGCCCGTGTCACGCACGCTGATTTGCACCCAGCGCCGGGCTCCGCCGCCGAGGCGAAAGCTGTCCTGATTGCGCGTTTCGACGAAGATGTCGCCGCCGCCCGTCATCGCCTGCACCGCGTTCTGAACGAGGTTGATCAGGACCTGTCGGAGGTGCTCGATGTCGATGCGCACTCGCGGCAAGTCCTGCGCCATCTCGACGTGCAGCGTCACGTCGACCGAGTCGCATTCGGGGCGGAGAAACTGCAGCGTCAGCTCGACGGCTGCGTTGACGTGAATCGGCTCGGGGTCACTGTGGGCAGGCCGCGCGTAGTCCAAGAATGAGCTGACGACTCGATTCAGCCGATCGACCTCATCGACGATGATGTCGAGGAATTCCCCGCCATCTTCGGGTGGCGCGGAGGTTTCGGTCAGGTACTGGGCGCTGGCCTTGATCGACCCCAGCGGATTTCGAATTTCGTGGGCCAGCCCGGCCGCCATTTCGCCGAGCGCGGCAAGCCGGTCCTTTTCCTTCATCTGCTGATAGACCTGCGAGTTCTCGATGGTGACGGCGACCTGGTTGGCCAAGCCGGCCAGCAGCTGCACCTCTTCGCGCGAGAAGGCGTCTCTCAGCCGGTCGTCCCTGAGGGCGATGAAGCCATACAGCTCCCCGGACTCGCCGCGGAGGCCGAGGCAGACGGAGGCCTGAAGCGCACGCATCGTGACCGCGATGTCGTGCGCGGTTTCGGCCTCCCGGTCGTCGCCGACCAGCCTGCGCTCTTCGAGCTCGCGTTCCGCATTCTCGAGGACCGACGTGCCGATCTTCGAGAGTCGATCGAGGAGCGGCCGTGCAGGCGCCATTTCGACCCGCTCGGTGGGCTTGGGGCCAAAGTGGTTCTTGAGCTTGAAGACGCGCGCATCTGGCCCGAGCAGGTAGAGCGCGCCCTGGGTGAATCGAGGCGACGCATCGAGCCCGTCGATCAGGACTCGTCCGAGCTCGTCGACGTCGAGGATGTGCGCGATCGACCTTCGGAGCGCCAGGATGGTTCGCTCGAGCTCGAAGCGTTCGTGGAAGAACACCTGAGAAATCCATTCCTGCACCTTGGTTCGAACAGGGTCGAAGAGAATGAGCACGACGAACGCCGACACGACGACGTGGAGGAAAAGCTGCTCTCCCGAAACCAGGCGCATCAGCCACAAGATCAGAGCCAACACGAACGCCAGCGCGGTCAGGACGCCCAGGCGCCCGGCGAGCTCATAGAGGTCGAATAGGCGATAGTGGGTGATCGACTGCGAGAGCGCGTACAGGAAGACGAGAATCAGGATCGTGCCAACCGGCGGGATGTCGAGACCGACGTACGGGAGATACTCGATCAAAGTGAAGAGACCGCCGAAGCCGCCGACCAACGCGATGTAGCGCAGACGCGCGCCCTCGACGCGCGAGTCGGTCTCGAAACCGAGCTTGTAAAGGTAGCCGAGGGCCAGCGAGAGGAAGACCGTCGCGTAGAGGAGCAGGCCTCCGACAACGACCGCGTGATCGTAAAACGGCGTCAGCATCGCGCCGAGTAGGACCACCGCGGCGACCACCGAGGCGCGCTTGAGAAAACGCGTGCGGCCGGTCTCGCCCGGCGCATAGACGCTGAAGAAGCGCACCGCCGCGAGCGGGAGCAAAACGCCGCAGATCAAATTGAAGCGCTCCCAGAACGGCACTCGGCCGACGACGCCGAGCACGAAGGTGCTCACGTACCAGAGACCCGTGTTCGTGGCGAGGATGCCAAAGAGCCATCGGTCGCGTTGCCGGTGGGTGCGCAAAAGGACGCTCGCCGCAAGCGCAAAGCACAAAAGCGCGGCGATGAACGAGGTTTGGGTCCGTGCGTCCACGGCCGAAGCGTAACAGCTCCCCTGGGCCTGGTCAGTTGCTAGACTGCGCCCTGCAATGACGTTGCAGATCCTCGATGGGGCGATCGGGACCGAGTTGGCTTCACGCGGCCTGACGCTCGACGCGCCAACGTGGAGCGCTCGGGCGATTCATCAGGCGCCAAAGCTGCTGGCCGAGGTGCACGCAGCCTACGCGGAGGCAGGCGTGACGTTCCACACCGCCAATACATTTCGGACGCAGCCTCGCGCGTTTGGCGATGGCTGGCGCGTCGCGCTGATCGACGCGGTTCGGATCGCGCGTGATGCCGTTGGGCCGGGGCAGACCGTGCTCGGGAGCATGGCGCCGGTCGAGGATTGCTATCGACCGGACCTGAGCCCGGGGAAGGAGGCCCGGACGGAGCATCGTCAGGTCGCCGCCGCGCTTGCAGACGCGGGGTGCGATATCTTGCTCTGCGAGACCTTTGCCCATGCGGAAGAAGCGCTCGTCGCCGCGGAAGAGGCGATGGCGACCGGTGTGCCTGTCTGGCTGTCTTTGACCGCCGGGCCGTTCGGCGAGCTGCGGACGCCAGAGGAGCTGGCGTCGATCGGGAAGGACGCGGCGTCGATCGGCATCGACCGGCTTCTGGTGAACTGTATCGCCGCGACGCGAAGCGCAGCGTACGTCGACGCGGTCGCGGCGCTTGGCGTTCCGACGGGTGTGTACGCGAACGCCGGCCGTGAGGACGAGCCGCTTGGTTGGGGTGCGACGAGCCCGGCCGCCGCGGAT
This sequence comes from uncultured Polyangiaceae bacterium, assembly GCA_947258625.1. GTDB lineage: Bacteria > Myxococcota_A > Polyangia > Polyangiales > Houyiibacteriaceae > SG8-38. Next base: position 5,496 of record CAMYJN010000104.1, read on the forward strand.
GCCTATGCGGCGCTTGCCGAACGATGGAAGGAGGCCGGGGCGTCGGTCATTGGAGGCTGCTGCGGAACCGGGCCGCTGCACATCCAAGCGCTGGCCGATCGCTTTTCTTAGCGTGCTGCAGCTCGCGCGTTCGAATCCGAGTCGATCAGCTCGCTGACCGTCTGCAGGAGGTCGGAGGGATCGAACGGCTTGCGTAGCCAGCGCTCGGGTTTGCCGTCCGGATCGGCGTCGTCGGGAGGCGGTGCTCCGCTCATGATCGCCGCGCGGGTCACCTGGCCCTTTTTGCGCAGCAGCCCGAGCAGGATGTCTCCCCGCTCGTCGGGAAGGGTGAGATCGATCATCGCCGCAGAGAAGGGCCCCTTGCTTGCAAGCGCCTCTTCGGCGCTGCCGACACAGGTCGAAGTCACGCCGGAGAGCATCAGGGTCGTTGCGATGAGGCCACGGACGCCTTCGTCGTCTTCCACGACCAAGATGTGGCTGCGTTCGGCTTCATCGGGCTTCATGACACGGCTGATCCGAGGTCGTTTGGGCACCATGTCGGACTCGCGCTTCACGCCGGCCTCCGGCAGCTCGATTCGAAACTTCGCTCCTCGCCCCGGTGATGTATCGAGGCGAATCCTGCCGCCGAGGGACTCGACAGTGCCGCGAACGATGGCCAGGCCGAGACCTGTGCCTTCCGTCCGGGTGGTGTAGTAGGGCTCGAACGCGCGCGCTTGTTCGGCTTCGGACATCCCCGGGCCGTTGTCGAGAACCTCGAGCTCGACCAGAGAGCCTTGCGGGTAGGCACGAATGGACACGCTGCCCGCTGCCGGAACCATCTGCACGGCGTTGTGAGCGAGGTTCCAGACGATCGAGAAGAGCTGCGATCGCTTCCCCTCGACCCAGCAGGAGTCCTCGACATCGGCGTGCACGTTCACCCGCTTGCTCTGCGCTTCGGGTCGAATGAGGCGAACGACGTCCCGAATGACCACGGAGAGGTCGGTACGCGTACGTTCGTGATTGGTGTGCCGAACCATGCGCAGCAGATCTTGGGTGGCGTCTCGGGCGACCTGGGCGCTCTTCTCGATCAAGGTCAACGCTTCTTCAGGAGGTGCTTTGTCGGGGCGCTCGCGCGCGACCTGCGCCCAGCCAACGATTGCGCTCAGCGCGTTGGCGACTTCGTGGGACACGCCGGCGGCGAGGTCGGCTGCGGCTGCCTTCGCTTGAATGCTTTCGGCGAGCGAGCTCTCTTGCGTGGTGATCAACACCGCCGCGCGTCCGGCGTCGATCGGAATCGCGAGAAGCTGCACGCCGGGACGCGGCGCAAATGCGGCCTGTTGCCCGGCGCGCGCGCTCTCGACGGCCTCTTGCACGCCGGCTTCGTCGACGCTCCCGAGCACTTGCAGTGTGGCGGCAACCAGATCGGCGGGCACTTCTCCCTGGAGGGCGACGAGCGCACCCGGGTTGCCGTGCACGGTGCCGTCCTCCCCTTCTTCGAGGAAGGTCAGGCGAAGTTGGTTAGCCATCCAACGGATTAGTTCTAATGTCACCGCAAATGTCCGTTTCAAGCAAAAAGGTAAGCCTTTTTGGGGTGATCCGTCAATCGAAACGCACCTTTTGGTGAGTGAGGACGCAGACCTCGCTTCGTTGGGCTAGGGGCCGCGTCACTTACGGTGTCATTTCAAAACGTTGTGTGGCTGGCGCCTCCTAACCCTTTCCGCTCGTTGACCTGACGTTGACATGAGGTGGCGCAGAGGGCTCCAGATCGGCCACCAATCGGAGCTGCGCACGCTGCCCGAGGTGGGCGTATTGGTGGGTGCTCTGCGCGGACTGGTGCCCGAGCTGAGCCTGAATGGCCTTGAGGGAGTGGCCGTTCGTGGCGGCCTGGCTGGCCACCGAATGGCGGCCCACTTTGTGGTGA
>CAMYJN010000105.1 GCA_947258625.1 uncultured Polyangiaceae bacterium
ATCGGTTGGCCAGGATCCGCAGGTAACGCGCGCCGCCGAGGATGTTCTGGCGCGCGTCAAAGGGGTCCGACACGCCCATCGAGCGCGCGGTCTTCGGCATCAGCTGCATGAGCCCCATTGCGCCGGCTCGGCTTACCACCTCGGGATTGAAGTCGCTTTCGACTCGCATCACCGCTCGAATGAACGAATGGGGCAACTGATAGAGCTGCGCTGCCTCGTTGATTAGGCCGGTGTAACGGCTATATCGAGCAGGGTCCTTGCTCCGCGCACCGTTCGTCCGCGACGCGCTTGCCCGTTTCTTTTTGGCGCGTGTACTCGCCTTCGACCTCTTACTGCTTCGGACGACGAGCTGGCAACCTCGACCGGGCTCCCGGATGTTCGTGTAGTGGTGCGTCCCGTCCTTGCGCTTGCAACGGTAGATGTCGGCGAGGGCAGGTGACGCCGCCGCCAGAATCAGCCCTGCCACACCGACTGCCGCTAGGAGCCGCCAAACCATCGGTCGTAAGTGTATCCCCGTGTCCCAAGTCACGCCAAAATGCGCCTCTCTTGGTTGCACTCGTCGCGCTTCTGCGCATGATGGGACTTCCAATGGTGACCGAGAGTTTTTTCGAAGGCCCAGAAAAGAAGCTGGAGCTCGTCGTGACACCGGACTTCCCGTCCCTGCGCGCCCTGGGCGACGGCGTCTGGGAGCGCGTCGTCGCGGCCGCAGGGGCCAAGGTCATATCGGTGCTCCGAAGCGGGCGTTGCGACGCCTATCTGCTGTCGGAGTCGAGTCTGTTCGTTTTCGACGATTGGTTGGTCCTGATCACATGCGGTCAGACGATTCTCGTCGACGCGGTCCCCGAAATCCTGCGGTCGATACCCAAAGAGTCCATCGCGTTCCTCGTCTACGAGCGAAAGAGCGAGCATTTCCCCGAGCATCAACCGACGACCTTCTTCGAAGACGCGCGACGGCTCGAGGACATGTTTCCCGGACGAACCCTCTGCTTCGGTGACGAGCACGGCCGTTGTGTCCACTTGTTTCATACCACCCGCCCGTACGAGCCAGAGAAGAACGACCCGACGCTCGAAGTGCTCATGCATGTGATCGACGAAGATGTGGCCAAGCAGTTTGCGCCGGCGCAGCTTCCCAGGGATGGCTCGCTGGCACAGCGTTCGGGTATCGATGAGATTCTTCCGGGCTTCACCACTTCTGAACATGTCTTCAAGCCGGCGGGGTATTCCCTCAATGGGGTGAAGGGCGAGGATTTCTACACCTGTCACGTCACGCCAGAAGAGACAGGGAGTTACGTGAGCTTCGAAACCAACTACGATTTCCGGGGTCAGCTTGGCGGCCTCGTCGAATCCATCGTCCACCTCTTTCGGCCGCGCACGTTCGATGTGGTCACCTTTTTGCCCAAAACTCGGCCTAAGCTCGCCATCGACGGCTATCAGCTTGGGCATCGGGTCGTTCACAGGGTGAACGGCTACGAAGTAAGCTATTTCCAGTACTCCACTTCGGCTTCTGGGCCGTCTTCAGCCCGGCAGCTCGCCCGCTAGCCCCTGACGAAAACCACGTTCGCGGCCGCCGCCGAGCCTGTTAGACTCCGCGGTTCATGCGAGCGAAGTGCGACTATCTTGTGCTCGGAAGTGGGGTGGCCGGCTTGAGCTTCGCGCTCGAGGCGGCTCGCCACAGCCGTGTGACCATCGTCACAAAGCGAAGCCGCACCGACTCGGCGACGAACTGGGCGCAGGGTGGGATCGCTGCGGTGCTCGATCCAACGGATTCCTTCGAGGCACACGTCAATGACACGCTGGGGACGGGCGGAGGGCTTTCGCACCGCGACATCGTCGAAATGGTGGTACGCGATGGCCCCGATCGAATTCGCGAGCTGATGGACCTCGGCGCGAAGTTCAGCCGAACCGAAGCAGGCATCTCGCTGGATCTCACGCGCGAAGGTGGTCACAGCGCTCGACGCGTCGTTCACGCAGGGGACATCACCGGCGAAGAAGTCCAACGGGTACTCGTCCAGGCAGCGGTAGCGTCGCCCAACATCGACATCGCTGAAGATCACATGGCGATCGACCTCGTCGAAGGATCGAAGTTCGGGAGGGCACGACGCGTCGTAGGCGCCTACGTGCTCGACGAAACCAGCGGCGACGTGAAGACCTATCTCGCCCGCGCGACCATATTGGCAACAGGCGGCGCAGGGAAGGTCTACCTCTACACCTCGAACCCCGATGTGGCGACGGGAGACGGCGTGGCGATGGCCTATCGTGCTGGCGCAGAGCTGGCCAACATGGAGTTCTTTCAGTTCCATCCCACCTGCCTGTTCCACCCCAAAGCCAAGAGCTTTCTCATCAGTGAGGCGTTGCGCGGGGAGGGCGGTGTCCTTCGCCTCCAAAGCGGCGAGGCGTTCATGGAGAGTCACCACGAGATGAAAGACCTCGCTCCTCGTGACGTCGTCGCGCGGGCAATCGACTACGAGATGAAGCGCCGCGGCGACGATTGTGTCTACCTCGACATGACCCATGAGCCCGACTCCTTCATCCTCGAACGGTTTCCCAACATTCACCGGCGATGCCTCGAGTACGGCATCGACATGACCAAAGATCCCATTCCGGTCGTTCCCGCGGCGCACTACATGTGCGGAGGCGTCGTCGTGGACGACAGAGGCAGCTCGACGCTCCCCGGCCTCTGGGCCGTTGGCGAGGTGACCTTCACGGGTCTCCACGGGGCGAATCGCCTGGCCTCCAACTCCCTTCTCGAAGGCCTGGTGTACGGCCACCGAACCGCCATCGCCGCGCGCGAGTCCTTGGAGGCGACCGGCGAGCTCGAGCTCTCCGACGTCCCCGACTGGGACGTGGGTGAGGCAGTTCCGAGCGACGAGGCGGTGGTCGTATCTCAGAACTGGGACGAGCTCCGCCGATTCATGTGGAACTATGTCGGCATCGTCCGCACCGATCGGCGCCTGCGGCGCGCCTCACGCCGGATTGCGATGCTGCAAGAGGAGATTCGCGAGTACTACTGGGCGCACCTCGTCAATCGCGACATGTTGGAGCTGAGAAACATCGCAGATGTTGCGGAGCTGATCATCCGTTGCGCGAGCGCGCGGAAAGAGAGCCGTGGGCTGCATTACAATTTGGACTACCCTCATGCCGGCGCCGAGTGGCAGGGCGACACCCGGGTCTCCAAGGACAGCGCACCCTACATCGCCGACGAGTGAGCATTCGCTTTTTTCGCCTGCTAGCTTGTAAGGGAGCGCTTCGTGCGCAGTCTTACTTTCGGGGGAGAGATGCGTTTCCTTCTTATTCTTTCTATTTCGTTTGCAATCTTGGGTTCTACAAAGGGTGTCCACGCCCAGAGCACGCAAACGCGCGACGAGCGCATCGCCCAGGCCAAAGAGGCGTTTGATCTCGGTACGCGAGCCTATGCCAATGGTGAGTTTGAAACCGCGCTCGCCAGCTTTCGCCGCGCATACGAGCTGACAGGCAGTCCTGACCTTCTCTACAACATCGCCACCGTTTCGGACCGGATGCGGCGCGACGCGGACGCCCTCCAGGCCTACGAAGGTTACCTCGAGGCAAGACCGAAGTCCTCGGATCGAGAGCATGTCGAGAGTCGAATCGCCGTGTTGCGTGAGGCAATTGAAGCGCGTCGACGGGCGGAGCTGGAAGCCGAGATCGAAGCGCGCAACGCGGCGGTCGAAGCCGCAGCGCGGGTCAAGGCAGAGCGGCCTCTCACTCAGTACGTGGGACCCGGCCCCGGACCTTGGATCACGATCGGTGCGGGGAGCGCAGCGCTCGTAACCGGAGCGGTGTTCGTCGGACTCGGGCAACGCGATCAAAAGAAGGTTGAAAGCGCACCGGCAGGCTCGAGTTACTCGCTAGTTCAAGAGATGGCGGACCGGGGACCGAAGCGCAGCAAGGCCGGGGCGGCGCTCATGGCTGTTGGAGGCGCTGGAATTATCGGCGGCCTGATCTGGCAGCTCACTGGCGGCCACGACGAAGCAATCCCCGAGGTGAGCATCGGCCCCACGGGAATTTCGGTGAAAGGAACGTTTTGATGCGGCTTCGCTTTACTCTCGTCTTTGGCATCGTGCTTCTCGGTGGCTGCAACCTATCCGTCCCAAACGGTCTGTTCGGATGTGGGCAGGCGGCGGACTGCCCGTCGGGCTACTTCTGCTGGAGCAGCGACAGCCGTTGCTACGATTCCAAAGAGCCAGAGTGTGCACGCAGAACCTGCGAAGAGATCATCGCCGACTTCGCCTCCCTCGGAATTCCGATCGAGTGCGGCGCTCTGCCCGACGGCTGTGATGGGTCGATCGAATGCGGAGGTTGCCCTCAGGGCGAAGCCTGCGGCGCCAACGGCCAGAACTTCATCTGTGGGTGTGAAGAGAACAGCTGCTCGAACTTCGCCGGAGGTGCGGAGTGCGGCGTGATCCCGACCCGCTGCGGTGGCGAGGAGCAGGCCATCTTCTGTGGCACTTGCCTGGGGAGTCAGGTGTGCGTCGAAAACCGATGTGTTTGTCCGACTGGCGCAGACTGCGGCGAAGGCTGCGGCGACCGTTGCGGCCCGGACGAGGTCTGCGTGGAGGGCGCGTGCTGCGAGCCCACGTACCCTTGCGCCGAGAATGAATGTTCGCCTCCCGGCGGATTTCCAGACGGCTGCGGCGGCATCACCCAATGTCCCGAGTGCAGAGACGGCGAGGACTGCGTCCTTTCCAACGAGCTCGTCTTCGAGTGCCTCGGCGACTGCACCTGCGAGGCGCAGGGCGTCGAATGCGGGAATGCGACCATCTGCGGATCGCCGACCCTCTGCGGCACCTGCCAAAACAACGGCTTCGAAGATGGCTTTCGCTGCCAAAGCGGCCGCTGCGTTTGCGCAGACCAGTTCGAGACCAATGACCAGGCCAAGGACGCGACGCTACTCTGTGGACCAGGTGCTGGCTCCAACTGCATGCAGGACTTCTGGGGCGTGGAGGTTCAGGCAACGCTTCACGATTCGCAGGACCTCGACTACTACGAGCTGCGCGTACTCGATGGGACGACGCCGGTCATCGCGCAGGCTCTGGGTGGGCCCGGTGACCGCCTTCTCTTTCTGACCTATCTGTGTCCCGACGGGAGAATCGGCTTGGATGAGTGCTCCGGTTGGGAAGACGAGGTCGAGGGCACCAAGTACTGCATCTCGGCGGGCGAACCAATCGTCATCGAGCGCAGGTGCGAACCCGGCTCGACCGGCGGCCCGGAGCCGGGCGTAGGCACCGTCCGGGTCATCGTCGCGGCCAACCAGTTCGACGGGACCTGTGACCCCTACGAGCTTCAGGTTCTCGCGACGTATCAGCTCGAGCTCCCTGGCGACTAACCAGCCCCGCTGCAGACCGATTGACTACGGGCGCCGTCAACGATAAGAGGCTTCGCCAAGATGAGCCGATACCTGTTTACATCCGAGTCGGTGACCGAAGGTCACCCCGACAAAATCTGCGACAAAGTCAGCGATTCGTTGCTGGACGCCTACCTCGCCCAGGACCCGAAGTCGCGCGTCGCGGTCGAAACCATGGTCAAAACCGGTTTCGTCGTCTGCGGCGGCGAGGTCACTTCAAAGGCGACCATCGAACTCCCGAAGATCGTCCGCAAAGCGATCACGGACATCGGCTACACCGACTCCTTGATGGGCTTCGATGCCGGTACCTGCGGTGTCTTGGCTGCGGTCGAGCAGCAGTCGCCCGACATCGCCCGCGGTGTCGATTCGAGCGCCAGCAAAGAGCAAGGCGCCGGCGACCAGGGCCTGATGTTTGGGTATGCAGTCGACGAGACGCGGCAGCTAATGCCAATGCCGATCGACTTGTCGCACAAGCTCGCGCGCAGGCTCAGCCAAGTTCGCAAAAAGAACATCATCGAAGGGCTACGTCCGGACGGGAAAACCCAGGTCACCGTCGAGTACGAAGACGACAAGCCGCGTCGCTTCGACGCGGTCGTCGTTTCGACGCAGCACGCCGCGAGCGTCAAACAGAGCGCCCTCCGGGAGGCGATTATCGAAGAGGTGATCAAGCCGACGCTCCCGTCAAAGATGCTCGACAACAAGACCAAGATTCACATCAATCCGACGGGACGTTTCGTCGTGGGTGGGCCTTGCGGTGACGCTGGCCTGACCGGGCGCAAAATCATCGTCGACACCTATGGCGGCATGGGCCGGCATGGCGGCGGCGCCTTCAGCGGCAAGGACCCGTCCAAGGTCGATCGTAGCGCGGCCTATTTCGCACGCTACGTCGCCAAAAACATCGTCGCGTCGAAGGTCGCGTCACGCTGTGAGGTCCAAGTTGCGTACGCGATCGGCGTGGCGAAGCCCATGGGCGTTTACGTGACCACCTTTGGCACCGGTTCTGTTCCCGACGAGAAGATCAGCAAAGTCGTATCCAAGCTTTTCGACTTCCGCCCCGCGGCCATCGTCGAGACTCTCAACCTCTTGCGTCCGATTTACGCGCCGACGGCCGCGTACGGGCACTTCGGTCGCACAGAGAAGACTTTCACCTGGGAGCGCACCGACCGGGCAGACGAGCTTCGCAAAGCGCTCCTGCCCAAGCGCGGGCGCTAGGGCTCTGTTTGGCATCGCGCTACACTGACGACGCCATGCCTGAAACACCGCTTTCGACGCTCGAGGGATGGGGCCGGCACTCGGCTCGAGGGCGGGAGCGTCTGGGCGAGGATCTCGAGCGCATCAGCGGCGAGGTTCATCTGTCGCGGGGGCTAGGGCGTTCGTACGGCGACGCGTCGTTGCCGCCCGACGATCAGCCCAATGTCGTCAACACCAGGTTCGCCGATCGGGTCCTGCGGTTCGATACGGACACGGGGCTTCTCCGCGCCGAGGCGGGCCTTGCTCTCAGCGAGCTCAACCGGCTCTTCATGGCGCGCGGCTACTTCACGCCGGTCTCTCCGGGAACCAAGTTCGTCACCCTCGGAGGCATGGTGGCCGCCGACGTTCACGGAAAGAACCAACATCGGGACGGCGATTTCGGTGACCACGTGACGTCGCTCAAGATGCGCGTCGCCGATGGCCGCGTGCTCGAGTGCTCACCGGGGCAACATCCCGACCTCTTCCGCGCGACGATTGGCGGGATGGGGTTGACGGGCCACATTCTCGAGGTCGAGTTCGGTCTACACCGTATTCCGTCGCAGTGGATTTGGCAGGAGAGCCGGCGCATCCACGACATTGACGAGTTTCAGGATGCGCTCGAAGAGGCGGCCTCGGACTGGCCCTACACGATGGGCTGGATCGACTGCCTCTCGCGCGGCAAGACGATGGGACGCGGGGTTCTGATGACCGGTCGCTGGGCCGACGCCCAAGAGGCTCCGTCCCGGCCCCCGAGACAAGGCTTTCGGCCGAGCCTCCGATTCGACTGGCCTGCATGGGTCTT
>CAMYJN010000106.1 GCA_947258625.1 uncultured Polyangiaceae bacterium
GTGTTCAGCCGGTTCACCGATGAGCTATCTGACCGCGCCACCGAGCTGAGCCGCGGAGAGTCGCACCTCGGCAAGCTCGTCAGCAATGTGATCGTCGCGCGGAAGTAGCGATCTCATCTAAGGGACACTCTCCGGCCACCTAACTTGCTGAGATCACGCCGCTTCTCAGCCAAGAATCGCAGCGCCATCGATATGCGCATGTCGAGCCGGCGGCCACGCATACAGGGGTCCGAGTTCTGTCCGCTTGGTCGCCCTCGCGATCATCGCGGTCAACATCTTGCGACGGACATCGTTCTGACGAACGAAAGGGTGTCTTCGGTGATCTCGCCCGGGTCGAAACCCGCGTCGTTGCGGGTTGTGCAAGCGCTTAGCACGAGCCGAAGTGCGACGGCCAGAAACGGTTTCCAGGACTGGGTCAATCGGAGCTACGGCTTCGCTGCTTCGGTCACGGCGTCCAACAAGCTCTTGGAAAAAAGACGCCCGGTGAAGTTGTCGCGGACCTTCTTGTAGGCCGCGTCCCATTCGGCCTTCGCGTCGCCCGCGTCGACGACCTGGATCCCCCTCTTCACCACGAGCTTATAGGCCTCCTCGTCGTCTTTACGAATCGTCTTGTTGATCAGGTCGTGGGCACGGTTGGCCGTGGATTGAAAGATCTCTTGCAGGTCCGGAGGGAGCTCGTCGAACTTGTCCTTCCGCATCATCGTGCCGCCGGCGATGATCGCGGAGTTCCACCCGGTCATGTATTTCACTCGCGTGTACCACTGAAGGGCAACCGCGGTGAGGGCCGAGGATGAGACCATGTCGATCATGCGGGTCTGGAGCGCCGGGTAGACCTCCGGCACACCGAGGCGAACCGCATTTGCTCCGATCACGTCATAGAGCTCGACGAAGACCAGCTCGTCTTTCCAAACCCATGGTCGCAAAGACTTGAGATCAGATGGCGACCTGAAAGGCTTCGCGGCAAACAGTCGGTTCCTGCCGGCATCGCCCCAACCAACCAGCTTGAAGCCTTCTTTGTCGAACATGGCCTCGAACTCGGGCGCCATCTTTGCACGCACCCGGTCCAGCTCTTCGTAGGTGTCGAGGAAACCAGGGAGCACCAAGACGATCATGGCTCGGACGACCATGCTCATTCCCGTCATCGTCACGACGGCTCCATCGAGCTGACCGACACGCATCTTGCGAATGAAGTCACGCTCGTCACCCTGAGCGCCCCCCGGATACGTTCTAATCTTCAGTCTGCCCTTGGTTCTATCTTGTAGCGTCTTGTTCCAGGCGTTGACGATCTTCATCCACGACGACCCAGCGGGCGCGAGAGTGGCGATACGCAAGGTGTACGACTCCTCGGCCTTACTGGTCGTGGTAGTGCCGGGGAGGGCGAAGGCAGCGAGCACTAGCGCGAAGACTGGTGCGAAACGGATGCGTCGATCGGTCATAGGCTGCGTAGTCTAGCCGAAAAGCCCAGCTGCGGGTCAGGAGTAAAAGGAAATTGCGCCAGGCGATTCGCCTACAGCTCAGTCCCGTGTTCTCATTGGGCGCGCCGTACAAACCTTCGCAGCTTGAGTCAGGCAGTGGCTCGGCACTGATACGCGAGCGAGGTCAACAGGCCCGAGCGTCCTCGAGCTCTTAGGGCGCTCCGGCAGGCGCAAGCTCTGGGGTCGACGAGGAGACGGAGATGACGGAGGATTCGGCGGATGGCGCTCGAGACCATGATCGCCGCGACGAAACGCGTGCGTCCACCGCAGGGAATAGTCGCTCGTACATTGGTCTTCGGAGGCAGAAGTCCCGGTTTCGTACAAGCCGCGACACCGCCGCATACCGAGACAGGAAAGTGGACAGGTCGAAGACTGACTCTCGTACCGCGAGCTCATCGTTCGATCAGCTCGCCGTCGAGCACGCGCGTCGCTAGCCCAGCAAAAAGTTGCTGACTCGCGACCCGCCGCAGCTCGGTTTCGTCGACGGTCTTGACGATCTTTTTGGTGCGAACCGACGCGTACCAATGCACGCAGCAAGTCTTCGGGTCGAGCACCTCCATCGGGTCGACGCCGTCGCGATAAAAACGGAACCAGTGCGCGCTGATTTCGGGAGGCAGCGGGTAGAAGTAGGGAGGCGGGAACGCATGGAGGTCGTCCCCATCGTAGCTCTTGTACGTCGCCTGCAAGAGGTGCGTGCCGAGCGCATGCGGTTTGTTCCGGCGCGCACGCGGCACTTTGGTCATCGCGCTGAGGTACCGCGCGAAAAATGCGTGGCCAGGTACCCCGCCCATGATCGCGCCGTTGACCGCGCGATGGAGGTGATTCTCGATACGCGGGAAGTACCGGTAGCCGTGCGGCAGGCGCCGAAACCCGTCGCGCACCGTCGTCTTCAGGTATGCCTTGGCCTTTACCCTCGGGTCCCAAGACGCGACGACCTCGCCTGGAAACACGATGTGCTCCTCGCCGAGAAAGCCCGGAGCCGTGGTCAACACTTCGTCGAACGGGCGAATGGTGAGCGTGTCCATGTCGAGATAGACGCCCCCGTCGCGATAGACGAGCGCCGTTCGAACCAAATTCGAGCGCGCGACCGGTGACTCGAGTTGGCTGATCAGGTCGGCGAGCGAGGGGCCGCTGGCTTCCTCACAAAGTGCGCGGTCGTCGAGCGGGACGAGCTCGAAGTTCGGGAGGTCATGGAGGGAAACGACGTGTGGGAGGCCGTCGAGCGGGTCGCTATGATGCAGACGCACCGACTCGAAGCCGCCATGCGTCGCCGCAGAGCGAATTGCGAGCGCGTGCAGGTACGGCAACTTGCTCCCGTACCAAACGAAGTGCGCAATTGAGGGAATCACCTCTCCATCCTCGGCTTCCTGCTCTCGGCCCTTTACTATCCCGCTGCCATCCAGACCAATCCAGAAGCTGCGAGAGTCAACGACATCGACATCAACTTCGGCCTCAAGCTCTCTTTCTAAGGCATTCAGGTCGGGAGGATGCGGTGCCGCACGCTCTTAGCCTATTGGGCCCATTGGGGGGTGCAATGTCAAAACCGGATTCAGGGTCAGGAGCTTTGCGCTTCTGCCCAGCGCAATGCGTCCAGGATTCCGCTGGTCGACGTGCCCGGGTCGTTGAGGGGCTCGGTAGCTAGCGATTACGCCGGACGATCGCCCTCAGCTCTTTGTCCAGAATCTGCACAGCCTCGGCCCCGGTGAGCTTGCCTTTCAGCGTCTTGTTGAACGCGCGGGCGATTCTGGCCGACATCTCGCTGTAGAACGGGGATATCGGGCGGGCATGCAACTGGGAGGTGAGGACCTCCTTGCCGAGACCGATCACCGGAACCTCCTTGACCAGATTTGGATCCTTGTAGAGGTCCCGGAGAATCGGGAGCAACCCGGCCTCTCGGGCCTGGCGCTTCTGCTGAGCCGGGGCAGTCAGATAGCGGATGAGCTTCCACGCCGCGTCTCGTTCCGACTTGCTCGAGCCGGCGTTGATCATTAGATTCCAGCCACCGAGACAACTCGCGCTGCGACCACCCGCCGACGCCGCCGGCAGGGGCGCCACCCCAAACTGGTCGGGTGTGAACCCCGCCTTCCGCAGCGCGCCGTAGACGTAAGGCCAGCTCCGGAGGAAGACGGCATCTCCGGCGACGAAGGCTTCGAGGGCCTCTCGTTCACGGAAGCTCGCCACCGCCGCTGGCGAGACTTTCTCGACCACCAGCTTGCGTGCGATCTCGAGACCCCGCGCTGCCGCAGCGCTGCCGACCAACACCGAATCCGTCTCGGTCATCCCAGGCATGACTGCCCCGGTGACCGTGAGCTGGCCGGCCATCAACTCTCCCCCCGCGCTCCAGATGTACTCGGCGGCGTTGGCCGTTCCACCTTCGTATTCTGCGCCCTGGAATACGAAACCGTAGCGGGTGCCGGTGTCCTTCATGACCTTGCGCGCCATGCGAGCGAGCTCTTCCCATGTCGCCGGTGGGGCAGCGAATCCGCTTTGGGCGAGCTTGTCCTTTCGGTAGAACAGCAAACCGGCGTCGGTGTACCAGGGCACTCCCCAGATGCGGAGACGATAGGTCGCGGACCCGAGGGCCGGCGCAAGAAAGGAATCGCGGTCGTAGGCGTCGTAGAAGCGCCGGCTCAGGTCCTCGACCCAACGATTCTTCGCGAACTCGGCCGTCCAAATGACATCGCTCGCGATCAGGTCGATCCCACTCGCCCCGGACGAGAGTTCCTTCACGAGCTGCCGCCGGTGAGCGTCGCTCTCCGGACCCATCTGGCGCCACGTCACGTGGATCGCTCCACGGTTGGACTCGTTGAAAGCGTCTACGAGGCGTTGCACCGTACCGGTGTCATCCGAACCCGACGCAAATACGATCTCGGTCGTGCCGCCTTCGGCCTGGGGCGGAGCTAGGAGCATCAGAGTCGTCGCGAAGGCGAGCACGGCAACAAGCAAAACGGGGGGCGACCCAGACATCAGCGCACAACAGCAAGGTCTCATCGTTCGTTCCTATCTTGCGGCCATTTTGGGGAACCCGGCGAAGGCCGAACAACCCCAGTAATCCGATATCGTAGAATCATATTTGGAACAACCCCAGGATCTGTCCGTCTCCGCCGAATGGGTGATCGGCGAGAAGAGGTGAAGAAATCACCGCTTCGTCCGTCTATGTCGCGCACAGGGAACACATTGTGTTTTGAGGGCTTTTTGCGCGCGACGGTTCTCGGTGGCCTAGCGCCGTGTCGCACGAGTCGGCTCTGTGAGCCCGCCCGCTGGTCAAAGGAGTAGACCCTGTGTACAAGGTCAACGGGATTTGGGAGTAGGGGTAAGCTGGACTCCGCGCGTAGACGGCCACCCAGGGATGAACGCCGAGCAGAGCGTTCGAAAGGAGACAGGATGTCATGCAGGAATTGACTAATAGACTCACCGAGGTTCTCGGTCCGGCCGGGTCTAGCGCCCTAGGCCATGCGTTGCTGGGGCTCGCGATACTCATCGTCGGTCTCTTCATCGTCAAGCTTGCCTCCAACCTGTTGAAGAGGCTGCTCACGAAGGTTCCTGCGCTGCACCGCACCCGTGAAGACGGCAGCGTCACCGATTTCGTTTCGCCGATCGTCTCGCTCGTGAAAGCAGTGCTCACGATCTTCGTCCTCATCGCGGTGCTGGAGCACTTCGGGCTGATGAACGTTCTCGATCCGCTGAAGTCGATGGCAAGCAAGTTCGCAGCCGCGGTGCCCAACATCATCGGTGCGGGAGTCATCGCCTATGCGGGCTGGATCATCGCGAAAGTCCTCGCGCAGTTGGCAGGCGTTGCGTTGGAGAAAGTGGACGAACGGGTGGCGGAGCGCACGGGGAACGAAGAAATCAGCATCGCCAAGTTCGGTCGAGCCCTGGTCTTCGCTGTGGTCCTGCTGCCGGTCATCGTCTCTGCGCTCGGAGTGCTGGACATCCCCGCGATTTCCGTCCCCGCGTCAAACATGATTGAAAAACTCATGGCCGCCGTGCCCAACATCGTGGGCGCCGCCATCATCCTCCTGGTCGTCTACGTGGCCGCCAAGTTCGTCGTTTTCGTCCTCAATGGCCTCTTGGAAGGGATGAAGTTCGACGCTCTACCCGAGAAGATTGGCATACGAGGCTTGTTTACCGAGTCGTTTACTCCGACGCGGTTCGTCGACATGGCGATCATGTTCTTTTCCATGTTGGCAGCCGCGGTTGCAGCCGTGAACGTGTTGCAGATCGAGGTGATCTCGGATGTATTTGCCTCGGTGCTGGAGTTTGGTGCGGGCTTGCTCATTGGCGGTCTCATCCTGATCATCGGCAACTTCCTCGGCACGTTGGCCTACGAGAAGCTGACCAAGCACGGAAGTCCCGGGCTCGCCAACATCGCCCGAATCGCGATCCTCGGCTTGGTGCTCGCGATGGGCCTCAAGGCCATGGGACTCGCAGACAACATCGTCAGCATGGCGTTTGGCTTCACCCTGGGCAGCGTTGCCGTTGCAGCCGCGCTCGCGTTTGGCCTTGGCGGTCGTGATGCGGCAAAGTCCATCGCCGACGACTGGGTTCGGAAAATGAAGGAGCGCTAGTTTCGGATGGCGTCGCAGTTACTCTGCTACCCCCGGTAGGAACGCGCCGAACTCGATGGCTTTGCGGACGTCTCCGGCGACGCGAAGCTTGCCTTGGACGAACGCGGTCTGTGGGTCGAGCTTGCCTCGAGTGATGAGCGCCAGGTGTTCGTCGCGAATGGTGAGCGTGGCGTCGGGTTCGGCGACTGTGCCCTCGGTGACCGACCGCTTCGGAATATCGACGATCCAAGCCTGCTCGTTGTTCCCGGTGATCTGGAATTGCAACGTGCCACCGGATTGTGAGTCAGCGGTGACTCTCTGAAGGGCCTCGCCCATCTGTGCGAAGAAGAGGGCAGTTTCCTCCGGGGAGACCGTAAGTTGCGGTTTTTCAGGATGTGGCTGTTGGGCCTGGTGCGCCAGAACCGCGGCCTCGAGCTCGTTGGCGGCTTCTCTCAGGTAGCGCGCAAAGGTGTCGATGTCTGGCATCACGTCTGGGCAGGATGTCGGGCTGATCGAGAGCAAACCATTGTAGCTGAAGACGGTGATGAGCAGGCTCATGCCGTCCATGACGGGCGCCATCCCCATGGTAGCCAGCAGTCGGTGGCCGGCCACGTACATCTCGTGTTGCGGTCCGGGGACATTGGTGATGACCAGGTTGAACGGCGGCTTGTGACGTTCGGCGACGCGAAACCGCGAGTAGAGCCGTGACGCCTGCCCGGCGAGGCCGAACGGGACGAACTCGAAGACGTCAGCCATCGTTTCGGCACCCACGGCGTTTTGGTACGCTTTACCACCCTTGGTGTATCGCTTGATCGTTTGAAGGCGTTCGACTGGGTCGGCGATGTTCGTTGCGAGCTGTACCGACATCCCCGACACCTGGTTGCCCATGTCGCCGTGCTGATTCTTGCTGCGCGTGGAGATGGGGACGAAGGCTACCAGGGGGTCGGCCGGGAGAGCGCCCTTGTCGATCAAGTAACGACGAAGCGCCCCGGCGCAGATCGCAAGCACCACGTCGTTCAGCGTGCACTCCATCGGTTGCTTAATCGCGCGAACCCGATCGAACTCTAGGAGCGCCGTGTTCCAACAGCGTTCGTCCGAGACAACTCGGTTGAGCGGGGTCGCGGGCGCAGAGAACGGTGCGGGAGGCACCTCGAGCCCTTTGATTCGGGCCTCCTTGCCCGCTCGGAAGACGTTGCCGAGGTCTCGCGCCAGAGCCGGGAGGCGGGCGGGTTTGCCGGCGATCTTCTTGGCAACCCGACGTAAGACCTGAAGCTCATTTGGCACGGGAGGAACCACGTGCGGGGCCGGCGGCTCGACTTTGCGCGGTTCCTTGGTGACGTCGAGCAAGATGCTCATCATGTCGGCGCCCGAG
>CAMYJN010000107.1 GCA_947258625.1 uncultured Polyangiaceae bacterium
GATTCCAAGGCATACCCGGACCGCGTCGAGCTGGCGCGTGAGTCCACCGGCGTGAACGACGCGATTCTTGCCGGGACCGCACAGATCGGCGGCCGTGCAGTTCAGCTCGGCGTGTTCGTGTTTCGCTTCATGGGAGGCTCGATGGGCTCGGTCGTCGGTGAAATCATCACCCGATTGATGGAGCGCGGCGCAGAGCACCGGCAGCCCGTCGTTCTCCTGTCTTGTTCCGGTGGGGCGCGCATGCAGGAAGGCTCGCTCTCGCTGATGCAGATGGCCAAGACGGTCGCTGCTCGCGGCAAGCTTCGCGCAGCCGGCGCACCCTTCATCAGCGTTCTGCTCAATCCGACGACAGGCGGCGTGGCGGCAAGCTTTGCGCTTCAGGGCGACGTCAACATCGCAGAGCCCGCCGCGTTGATCGGCTTTGCGGGTCCGCGCGTCATCGAAGACACCATTCGGCAGAAGCTTCCGGACGGGTTTCAGCGAGCCGAGTTTCTCTTGGAGCACGGCATGATCGACATGATCTCCAAGCGTCAGGAGATGCGAAGCACGGTCGCGCGCATGGTCGAGTATCTCGCAGGGTGACTCGGTACCGCGAAGCGCTGCGATGGCTCTACGGCCTAGAGTCGCGCGGCATCAAGCTCGGGCTCGGGCGAATGGCACAGGCCGCCCAGCTGCGTGGGCGTCCCGAGCGCGAAGTGCGGTACGTTCACGTGGCCGGGACGAACGGAAAGGGAAGCGTCGCGACGATGGTCGAGTCGGCTCTGCGCGCCGCAGGCTATCGAACAGGGCAATTCGCCTCGCCGCACTTGCAGCGATACGTCGAGCGGGTTCGCATTGCGGGCCGGCCAATTTCGGAGCGCGAAGCAGCTCGCCGCATCGAGGAGCTTCGAGCCGACACGCGCCTTTCCCCCCTCACCTTCTTCGAATACACGACCGTTCTGGCGCTGGAAGCGTTTCGCGATGCGGATTGCGACATCGTCGTTTTGGAAGTTGGGCTCGGAGGTCGCCTCGACTCGACCAACATCGTGACGCCGGAGGTCTCGGTCATCACGAACATCAGCTTCGAGCACCAGCGGATCCTCGGCGACACGCTGGCAAAGATCGCGCGCGAGAAGGCTGGGGTGCTCAAGCCAAATGTGCCGT
Source organism: uncultured Polyangiaceae bacterium (assembly GCA_947258625.1). GTDB lineage: Bacteria > Myxococcota_A > Polyangia > Polyangiales > Houyiibacteriaceae > SG8-38. Next base: position 1,144 of record CAMYJN010000107.1, read on the forward strand.
GCATCGTGGGTGCACGGGGCAAAGCGGTGAGACGTGCGATCACGGTCCGGGCACGCTCGGTCGGAGCCCCGCTCCGTTGGATCGACCGCGACTTCGATAGCGCTTGGGACGGTGGCTTGCTCTCCGTGCGCGTGGGCCAACAGCGCTGGGGGGGTCTGCGACTCGGGCTTCGTGGAAAGTATCAAGGCGACAACGCGGCATGTGCACTTGCCGCGCTGACCGAGCTCCGCCAACGCGGCTTCGATGTGTCCGACTCCGACATTCGCGCGGGCCTCAAACGCGCCAAGTGGCCCGGTCGCCTCGAATGGCACCGCGGGCATCCCTCGTTCCTCTTCGACGCAGCGCACAACGCGGCCGGCTGCGAGACCCTCGCGCGATATCTCGACGAGCTCGAGGTCTCCGGCCGGGTGGTGCTTCTATTCGGCGCGATGAGAGACAAAGACCATCGACGCATGCTCGCCGCCTTCGACGGGCGAGTAGATCGGCGCGTCTATGCGAGCCCCGGGGTCCATCGCTCCGAGTCTCCCGAGCGCTTGGCCAAGTTACGCGAGGGCACCGTCAGCCGGAGCATTCGCGACGCCGTCACCCGCGCAAAAAGAGCCGCCGGCCCAGAGGGGCTGGTCGTCGTCGCAGGCTCGATTTTCCTGGTCGCCGAAGCTCGCGCGCTCGTCAAGAACGTTCGCACCGACCCACCGATAGCGATGTAGGCGCTCGCGTGGGGGCGGCGGGGTGGGGATGAAGGGCCCAGACAGCGGATGACCGTCGCGCTTGGTCGACGCGCGGACAACCGTGCTATGTGTCCGCGGGTGAGTGTGTTTTTGCAAGCCTGTCGGCAGGAGCCGACTCCGTACACGCCGGTTTGGATCATGCGGCAGGCTGGGCGCTATCAGCCCGAGTATCGAGCGCTGCGCGAGAAGGTCAGCTTCATCGAGCTCTGCAAATCGCCGGACCTCGCCTGCGAGGTGACCGTGCGGGCGGTCGATCAGCTCGGAGTCGACGCCGGGATCATCTTCGCCGACATTTTGCTGATCCTCGAACCGTTGCGAATTGGCTTCGAGTTCACCGACGACAACGGGCCGAAGATCATGAATCCGATTCGCACCGCCGCGCAGGTCGACGGCATCCCGGAGCGAATCGATGCAGCCGGCTCGCTCTCGTACGTGATGGATGCGATCCGCGCCACGCGTAAGGAGCTCGAGGTTCCGCTCATCGGCTTTGCCGGCGCACCCTTCACCCTGGCCTCGTACGCGATTGAAGGCGGAGGCTCCAAGAACTACTACGAAGCCAAGAAGCTCATGTACGGCGACGAGGGGCTGTGGAACGAATTCATGTCGAAGCTCTCGAGCGCGATCGCCGACTATCTGATTGCGCAGATCGACGCCGGCGCCCAGGCGGTGCAGCTCTTCGACAGCTGGGTCGGTTGCTTGTCGCCTTCCGACTACCGCCGTTACGTCCTGCCGCACAGCAAGGCGATTTTCGACAAGCTTCCCAAACATGTGCCCGCGATTCATTTCGGAACAGGCAACCCCGAGCTCTACCCCGCGATGAAAGAAGCCGGCGGTGACGTCATCGGCATCGACTGGCGCATCTCTCTGAACGATGCCTGGTCCCTGCTCGGTGATGACGTCGCCCTGCAGGGAAACATGGACCCGGCGGCCCTGCTCGCGTCGACCGAAGTGATGCGCGCGCGCGCCGGCGAAGTGCTCGACAGCGCCGCAGGCCGGCCCGGCCACATCTTCAACCTGGGCCATGGGATCATGCCCCAGGCTACGCCCGCCCAAGCACGCGCCCTGGTGGACCACGTCCACGAAGCAAGCCAGCGCTAGTTTTTGCGGACCCCGATGAACTGGAACGTCAGCCCAAAGGTGCCGGTCACCTGTCGACCAAGAACCCATGAGTTGAACGATTGGCTCGTACCCGGCTCCGTGCCGCTGAGTGAGAGGCCCACGAAGCTCCAATCGACCGATCCGACGAACGAGATCCATCGGACGATCGGGACTCGAATACCCACACCACCCGTCGCGACGATGCCGCGGTTGCTCAGGTCGGTGAGGCCGTACGGGTTGCCGTTGATCATCTTCGCGAACCCGAGGTCGACGCGGAACATGATGTGTACGTAGGGGATTCGAATGGTGGGCTGGAACTCGAGACCGGTCTTCATCAAGCCGTAGTTGCCGTAGTTGGCTTGGCGATAAAACCAGCCCAGGAAGAACGGACCGCTGAAGGGCGTGCCGACGGCGAAGCCTCCTTCGGGACCTTTGACTTTGGGTGCGTTTGGCCCGCCGCCGCTGCTAAAGGTGAGGCTGCCGAACCGATCCGGATCATAGCCCGAGGGGCCTGCGAAGCCTTCGATCCATAACCAACCTTGTACCTTCTTGTAGTAGGGGCTCCTTTTCTTCTCATCTTCCTTAGCGGTGTCCGGTGTCGGTTCGGCGGGCGCCTGCGTGGCGTCGGCAGTCGAACTCGTTGCAGAGTCGGCCGCATCCTGCGCGGCTGCAGTCGCACCAGTGAGCAAAAACCCGATGATCAGAAACGCGACGTACTTCATCAGTTGTCTCCCCATCTGGAATCAGGGTGGTCCATTTCGACGAAATAGTTGCCGTCAAACCAATTCCCGGCATCGACCAGCTTGCAACGCGCCGAACAAAACGGAAAGTTCCTGTCCCGTTTGGCCAGGTCCTTCTTGCAAATCGGACAGCGTACGGCTTTCATCGGGCCGACGATAGCACAGGAGAAGTAAGCTTGGTGAGGCCAGGTCCGGCACGAGACACATTCGATCAGTTGCGCGAAATCTTCGCTGGCACGGCCGGCTTCGAAGCCATGGTGTCGGGCAATCGCGTGACGCTGCTTCACGACGGCGAGCAGGCCTTCCCCGCGATGCTCGAAGCGATCGCCGAAGCGAAACGCGAGATTCTGCTCGAAATGTACTGGTTCGCTTCCGATGAGGTGGGCCGGCAGTTTGCCGATGCACTCATCGCGAGGGCGGAGGCCGGGGTCGTCGTTCGTGTCATTTATGACGCCGTCGGAAGTCTTCAGAGCGACAACTCGATGTTTGGGAAGATGCGCGAGGCGGGCTGTGAGGTCGAGCAGTACAACCCAATTGCACCTTGGCGCGCTCGCTTTCGCATCGGCTTCCTCAATAACCGCGACCACCGCAAGTTGCTCGTCGTCGATCGTCAAGTTGGATTCACCGGAGGCGTCAATCTCGGCAACGAGTGGGCGCCCGAGAGCGCTGGGGGCGCAGGGTGGCGTGACGACACGATTCGAATCGAAGGCCCCGCAGCGGAGCAGATGTGCGATGTCTTCGACTTTGGCTGGCGTCGCATCGTCGAGCCGCCGACCAGCGCGCGACCTCGATTCCGGCCACCGGTTGATACGGGTCACGGCGAAGGCAGCCGGGTGCGCGTCCTGGCCAACCACTACTTTCGCGAGCGCCGCGCGATCCGTCAGGCCTATGTCCGCCAAATCCGGGGTGCCCAGCGGTCGATCTGCATCACCAACAGCTATTTCGTTCCGGACGCGCCGATTCGGCGCCTGCTTGCTCAGGCCGTCGACCGCGGCGCCGAGGTGCGTGTGATTCTACCTGGGAAGAGCGACGTCACGGCGGTGGGCCACGCCGCGCGCAAGCTCTACGGCCGGCTCTTGGAGTCTGGAATCCAGCTCTACGAGTGGCAGGGCACAATCCTCCACGCCAAGACCGCGGTCATCGACGGTCGTTGGTGCACCGTCGGAACCTACAACCTCGATTCCCGTTCCTTGCGCTTCAATCTCGAAGTCGTCGCCGCCGTCGAGGATGCTTCGGTTGCGGGCGCGATGGAAGAGCGTTTCCATCAAGACCTCGGGCGCACCACACCCGTCTCTCATTATGAGTGGAGTCGTCGCCCGCTGCACCAGCGAATGCTAGACGACTTCTTCTACCGCTTTCACAAGCTCCTCTGACGTGGAACGAAACCCTCCCGCGATTTACCTGGACCCCCTCGACGCGATTTGGCTCACCGTCGCGGACCGCATCGGTTTTCGCGTCCAGCGCTCCGCTGAGGTCTATGCGTCGACCGACGGGAAGGGTGTCATGACGATTGGCGATCCGAGCACCCTCGACGCCGACGACTGCCTAGCGCAGATGATCCTCCACGAGCTGTGTCATTCGCTGATCGAAGGAAAGGACAGCCTCGGCGTGCCCGACTTCGGCCTCGACAACGAAAGCGAACGCGACGTCGCACGGGAGCACGCGTGCCTGCGACTGCAGGCCTGGCTCACCGACCCACACGGCCTCCGCCAAGCCCTCGCCCCCACGACCGATTTCCGGAGCTACTACGACCAGCTTCCCAACGACCCGTTGGCAGACGAAGCGGACCCGGCGACGGCCAGAGCCAAGCAGGGCGCCGCCCGCTCGGCCATCGCCCCCTGGTCTCCTCATTTACAGGAGGGGCTGGCAGCGACCGCCAAAGTGCTGCGCGCTGCCAGCGAATTGGGCGCCAGCGATCCAGCCTCCACCAAGCCCCCGATCTGGTTGAAATTGCAGAGATAATCCGCTGAACGCCGGCGCTGGCACTGACGCTGGCACTGGCACTGGCACTGGCACTGACGCTGACACTGGCGCTGGCGCTGGCTCTGACGCTGACCCTGCCCCGGATCCCCCTCGCCTGGCACCCCGCCGCCCCCCCTGGTATAGCTCCGCCGCTTCATCCGAAGCCGGAGGCCTCGGCCCCCGAAATCAATCACATCCCCCGGCTCGATTAGACGTTCCGGTGCCTCTTCGGAGGTTGTTCGTCTGGGGGGATGGCAGTTCAACCGAAAGGAGAAATGAGCAATGGCTGAATCTACACACGAGACCCAGGAAGCGCCCGAGCTGGCGGCCCTGGGAAGCCCCGACGTTGCGTCGGGTGACCTACCGATTGGCCTGCGGGCCCTCATCGACGCCGGCGTGCACTTTGGTCATCAGACCAAGCGCTGGAATCCCCGAATGCGCCCCTACATCTACGGCGCCCGCAATGGGATTCACATCATCGACCTCGACCAGACGGCGGAGCTGTTCAAGCGAGCGTATTCGTTCATCGCCGACACGGTCGGACGCGGTGGACACGTCCTCTTCGTCGGCACCAAGCGTCAAGCGGCCGAGATCGTTCATGAAGAGGCAGAGCGATCGGGCCAATTCTACGTGACCGGCCGTTGGCTTGGCGGCACGTTGACCAACTTTCGCACCATGAAGGGCGGCATCGATCGCCTTCGCAACATCGAGCAGCAGGTCGAGGACGGCACCATCAACGCGCTCCGCAAGAAAGAAGCGCTTTCGATTCGCCGTGAGGGCGAGAAGCTCGAGAAGTACCTTGGCGGCATCAAGATGATGAACGGCCTACCGTCGGTGCTCTTCGTCATCGATCCGCACAACGAGCACATCGCCGTCAACGAGGCCCGCAAGCTTCACATCCCGATCGTCGCGCTAACCGACACCAACTGCGACCCTGACCTCATCGATTTTGTCATCCCTGGCAACGACGACGCGATTCGCTCGATCAAGCTGATCACATCGCGCGTCGCCGACGCCTGCGTCGAGGGGAGCCAACAGCGGCGCGACTTCCTCCAGCACGAAGGCGCCCAGGCGCCCGATGCCAGCGGTGAAGGCGTTCATGTCGAATTCGCTCGTCGGCGAGGCCCGGCCCCCGCAACTCCCGAAGGAGGACAATGATGCCCGAAATCAGCGCATCCATGGTGAAGTCTCTTCGCGATCGTACCGGCGCCGGAATGATGGCCTGTCGCGACGCGCTGCGTGAAACCGAAGGTGACGAAGAGAAGGCAATCGAGATCATTCAGAAGAAGGGTCTCAGCAAGGTCGCCAAGAAAGCGGGCGCCATCGCGGGCGACGGCCTGGTGCACGCGTACATCCACGGCGCTGGGCGCGTGGGCGTGCTCATCGAGATCAACTGCCAGACCGACTTCGTCGCACGGGGTGAGGACTTTCGGCAGTTCGTCGAGGACACCGCCATGCAGGTCGCGGCCGAGAATCCGCTCTTCGTGAGCGAGGAAGACATCCCCGAGAACGAGCTCCTCGCCCGGACGGCCATTTTTCGCGGCCAGCTCGACGAGGAAGCCAAGGCGACCGGGAAGTCAAAGCCGCCGGCGGCCATCGAGAAGATCATCGAGGGAAAGCTCGCCAAGTGGAAGAAGGAGTCCTGCCTCCTCGACCAAGTCTCCATCATGCACGAGGACAAGACGATTCGGCAGCTCCTCGAGGCGCTCACGGCCA
>CAMYJN010000108.1 GCA_947258625.1 uncultured Polyangiaceae bacterium
GGAATCCGTAGAGCTTGCCCATCCACTCGGCGTCACGACTTGCGAGGTAGTCGTTGACCGTCACGACGTGAACACCCTTGCCTTCGAGGCCGTTCAGGTAGCAGGCGAGCGTGGCGACGAGTGTCTTGCCTTCGCCTGTTTTCATCTCGGCGATCTTGCCCTGATGCAGGACGATGCCCCCCACGAGCTGAACGTCGTAGTGCCGCATTCCTAGGACGCGCTTGCTGGCCTCGCGCGCGACCGCGTAGGCCGGCACGAGCAGGTCATCGAGTGAGGCGCCGTTGTCGAGCTGCTGCCTGAACTCGTCGGTTTTGCCGCGCAGCTGGGCATCCGACAGCTTCACCATCTCGTCTTCGAGCGCCGAGATCGCAGCAACCGTGGGCTGCATGCGCTTCACCTCGCGGTCGTGCTTGGTGCCAAGCACCTTCTTCAGAACGGAATTGAACACGGATGCAATCTAGGTCGGCGGGGCGAGCAGCGCAAACGACAGTCAAAACCAACGCTTAGAGAGCGCGAGCGCCGCCATCAGCACGAAGACCAAAAGCACGAAGGCCCAAAGACCGCGGCCCGACGACGGTGTTGACCGTGGGGGCGATCCCCCGTCGCCGAGCGCATCGAGAAGCTGGCGCGCGCGCGCGTGTGCAAGGAGCTCGACCCGAAGCAAGACCGCAGCGACGATCAAACCGATCAGGAAGATCGCCGCGGCCGCCTGCCAGCGCCGACGCTCTTGCTCGAGCTCGAGGGCTTGGTCGACGCCCAGCCGCGAGCTCATCCCAGATCCGACCGCCACGACGTCGAAGCTCGACACGGCAAACAAAGCGCCGATCGCGTCCTCGACCGACGCCTCGGGAAGGAAGCCATCGAGGATCGCCAGCGCAAGTGGATCGAGCCCTTGCCGATCGGCATCGGCGAGGACGGATCTGGCCGCGGCGTGCGCCCGGTCGGGGCCAGCCGGGTCGTCGACCACGAAGCTCGTGACCCCAGCGGTGTTGTCCGAAAAGAGATCCGCTCGAATCTGCAGCCGCCAAACGCCCGGACCTGGGGCGGCGAGGTACGGGTGTTCGGGGCTGAGCGAGAGCGCCCGGACCCAGCGGCGGCCTTCAAAGACGTCGACGAGAACGGCGTCAGACTCTCCGAGCTGCTGCCAGTCCACTTGGATACTGTCTCCTTTCGCCGAGGCTCGAGCGACGATACCGCCCGGCACTAGAGGAAGCCGCACTTCGCGTGCCGCAAGCAAGGTGCCCTTTGGGTCCAGCGCTTCCACGTCGACGCGGCCTTCGCTGCCTGACACGACGATTGGAAAACGCGCGAATCCGTGGGAAGGCTCGACTGGGCCGGGCTCCACCTGCACACCCGCCAGCGATCGCAGCCGCACGCGGATATCTTGCTCGCCGACCCAGACGGAGAGGACGCAGCGAAGCTCAGGAACACAGGCACCCTCCTCTACGCGAGGGTCGAGCAGCTCCACGGCGGGCTCCGAATTCGTCACGCGAATCGGTCCGAGCTCGTACGCCTGAAACGAAGTGACCGTGCGCCCGCTCGGCAGGCGGGAGTCGATCGATTCCCGCACATACAGGGTCCGCGTCACGGACACCTCTTGCCCGTCGATCTGGGCGGTCGCCAGCAAGGACAGCGGTCCGTTCAGCCCGCTCGGGATGGGAAGCTGCCCCTCCCTTCCATGAACGAGCGACTGGGCGAGCTCCGTGCGGGCGAGCGCCATTCCTGATGCGCTCCGGAGCTCGACGACGACCGGCGGAGAGACGACGACCGTGTAGCCCTCGTGGTTTTCATCGAGTTGCCATGCGCGTAGACCGATCGTCGTGCCGGGGCGCGCGACGACGGGTGCGCTGAAACGAAGATCAGGAATCGGCGACGGGATACCAGCGATCCAGAGCACCGCGAGGATGAGCGCGGCGAGCAAAGGCGACAGGCGAATCGCCAATGAAAATCGGTCGATTTGTGGGTCTTGCTTCGCCATGGGGATGGACAAACTCAGGATGTTACCTTAGGAGACCTAGAAGTAGAGAGCACGAATGGGAGCCACCGCCGAACACGACGTCGAGCAACTCCGTGCTCGTCTGAACGAGTACATGAGCAAGCATGGGCTGCGTTCGACGGAGCAGCGGCGCTTGGTGACCGAGATGTTTTTCTCCAGCTCCGACCATCTCTCGATCGAGGACTTGCTCGAGCGGGTGCGGCTGGAGGAGCCGAGAATCGGTTACGCGACGGTGTATCGGACGCTCAAGCTCCTCAAGGACTGCGGGCTCGCCTTCGAGCGTCACTTCGGCGACGGGGTGTCCCGCTACGAGGTCGCGTGGGCCGACGAACATCACGACCATCTGATCTGCCTCGAGTGCGAAAAGATTGTCGAATTCGAAGACGAAGCCATCGAGGACCTTCAGCACAAGGTCGCCTCGAGGCTTGGCTTCAAGCTCGTCCGCCACAAGCTCGAGCTTTACGGCGTCTGTGGCGACTGCCAGGCCAAGAGCTAATCCTCGCAGCGGCCTTACGCAGGCGATGTCAAACGGTCGCGAACGCCGCGTCCGGGATGTCCACAGGAATCGTATCGATTGCACTGAGTCGCTTCACGCGGCTCGGCAAGGTGGTGAGAACATTGTTCGCGAAGTACTGCGCGGCGAACTTCTTGCCCGTGTAGAACGCGTGGTCGGGGTGGGTCTCCGAAGTCTCCGGCAGCTTCGTCAAAGCGATGGAAGCTTGGTCCAAAAGCAGCCAGCCGACCGCGAGCTCGCTCATGATCACGAGAAAATCCTCGGCTGCGAGGGGGATGTGCTCGACCTTGCCGCCCTTGAACCAGCCGATGAGCTGCGTGACCGATGCGGCGACCGCTTCGTGCGCGTTCTGGAGGTGACCGATGCCCTCTTTGAGCTCGGGCGTGTCCTTGTTCGCCATGATGAAATTTTGGATGTCGGTCAAGAACGCCTGAGTGTTGGCACCGCCGCCTTGGCCGAGCTTTCGGCTCACCAAATCCATCGACTGGATGAAGTTGGTGCCTTCGTAGATCTGGAAGATCTTCGAGTCGCGGCAGTACTGCTCCACCGGGTAGTCCTTCAGGTAGCCGTGGCCGCCGTATACCTGAATGGCTCGGCTCGACACCTCGAACGCCGCATCGGTGCCATAGGCTTTCACCAGCGGCGTGAGGAGGTCGACCTGACCTTTGTGGTAGGCCTCGGACTCGTCATCCTTGCCCTGCGTCGCGCGCAAGCGGTCTCCGTGGTTGGACAGCTTCATGACGAGCGCGCGCACGCCCTCGACGCGCGCCTTCATCCCCAAAAGGTCGCGGCGGATGTTCGGATGCTCGAGGATCGGAACACGTGGAGCGTTGGCATCTTTAAATTGCTTGACGCTCGCACCTTGTTTGCGCTCGCGCGCGTATTCGAGCGCGCTGAGGTACGCGGCCGAGGCCACCGATAGGCCTTGAATGCCGACGCCGATACGGGCCGCGTTCATCATGTGAAACATTTGGCGAATGCCCTGGTGCTCGACGCCGCCGACCACCTCTCCGATGCACCCACCTTCGTCGCCGAAGTTCATCACGCAGGTCGCAGACCCGTTGATGCCCATCTTGTGCTCGATTGAGGGTACCGTGACGTCGTTGCTGTCTCCAAGCGAGCCGTCCTCGTTGAGTCGGACCCGAGGCACGATGAAGAGCGAAAGCCCTTTGGTTCCAGCCTCCGCGCCTTCGATGCGCGCGAGAACCAGGTGGATGACGTTCTCGCCCAGATCGTTGTCGCCGCCGCTGATGAAAATCTTGGTGCCCTGGACGCTGTACGTGCCGTCGTCGTTTCGGCGGGCGCCGCTCGACGCGGAGCCGACGTCGGAGCCCGCATGCGGCTCGGTGAGACACATGGTCCCCGTCCATTCGCCGCTCAGCATCTTTGGAACATAATTCTTCTTCTGCGCCTCCGTGCCGAACTCCAAAATTAGCTCCGCAGCGGACAGACTCAGGCCGGTGTACATCGTGAACGCCGTGTTTGCACCGCAGAGCATTTCCTCGACAAACGAGCCCACCATGCTTGGCGCGTCTTGGCCGCCCCAGCGCGAAGGAGCAGCGACCGTGCGCCAGCCCGCTTCCCAGAGCTTGTCCCATGCACCCTTGAATCCGTCGGGCGTGATCACGCGTCCATCTTCGATTCTGCAGCCCTGTTCATCACCAGTGGAGTTGAGGGGGCCAATCACATCGCAGACGAAGCGATAGACTTCGTCCAAGACCATGTCGCACTCCTCTGCTCCCCATTCGGCATAGGGTTCCTTCCCAAGGACGGAGTGCAGGTCGAACTGCTCGAAAAACAGGAACCGAAAGTCTCGTAGATCCGCACGATAGCGATTCATTGCTTGTGCCACGTCTGCCTCCAACTCTGAGCAGGTCACCCTCGGGCCTGGACACGTGATTACGTGATGAGGCCTCGATGGATGCCAGCTGTAAGAAACGTGAGGCCACCTCGCCTTTTCGTCAAGGAGTCGATAGCCCTATTCGCGGGTGCGATGCCTCACAAACTCCCCAATCCGAGCGATCGCGCACCGCCCCCCCTCGATCCGGGGACGAAGTCCGCTGTAGCGAAACGCGTGGTCATCGACGGCATGCGAATGCCGGTGACGACATCCTGGTGACTGTCGAATTGCATGGAGCCACTGCGACGATCCAGGCCGATCCAGCCAGCGAAGCGGGACTGCAGTTCCCCTGACGCGGGTATCGAACGGATTCGAGTTCGCGAAACATGGTCCACCGCCCCAGGAGGTGAACATGTCGTACGCAGGGGCCCGGGGCGCCGCGACATGGTGATGCAGCGACGTAGCGAGTGACAATCTGCATGCGAGCACCCACCGCAGATTGGGCGCGAGCTCCGAGGCGAGGCTTGCGTGGTCTAAGCTCGCCAGTGCATCCGACCACATTTGCAAGCCGAGCCGTTCGCAGCATCTCCGTGTCGCGGCGCCCCGGGCCCCGGTGGCGCTGACGCTGTCGACCTCGTAAGCCTCCGCCCATGCTCCTCGAGCGCTACCTCGAATCCCTAGGCTCTCGGGCCATCGCAGAGGCGCTCGACCTCGATGGCCCCCGGCCCGCGCTGATTCGGCCTACCCAGGATGCCAAGTTCGGCGACTTTCAGATCAATGGCGCGATGCCGCTTGCAAAAGAGCTGAAGAAACCCCCCCGAGAGCTCGCTCAACCGATTGCAGAGGCCTTGGCAGGCATCGATGCCATCGAGAAAGCCGAAGTCGCCGGGCCTGGTTTCGTCAACATCCACCTCGCGCCCGCGTGGATCGCCTTGAAGCTCACCGATGCGCTTCGTGATGGCGAGAGAGACGGGGTGCCGGCGGTCGAGGACGTCTCAAAAATCGTCGTCGACTTCTCGAGCCCGAACATCGCCAAGCAGATGCACGTAGGGCACTTGCGCTCGACGATCATCGGCGGCGCGATCGCGCGCATTCTATCGTTCATGGGTCACAAGGTCATTCGAGACAATCACATCGGAGACTGGGGGACGCAGTTTGGGCTGTTGATCGTGGGAATGCGTGAATGGGGAGACGAAACTGCCCTGCAGTCGGACCCGATCGCGGAGCTCGAGCGCGTGTACAAGCTCGCGTCCGAACGGGCCGGTAAGGACGAGGACTTTGCCGGGCGCGCACGCGTCGAGCTGGCGAAGCTGCAAAGTGGCGACGAGCGAAACCTCGCGCTCTGGAAGCATTTCGTGGAGGTGAGCCGAGTCTCTCTCGACGCGTTGTACGCCGAGCTCGATGTCTCCTTTGACCTTTGGCTAGGCGAAAGCGCGTACCACGATGCGCTTCCCGGCATCGTCGACGACCTTCTCGAGCGAGGTATCGCGCGCGAGGATGACGGTGCGGTGTGCATCTTTTGGGGAGAGACCGACGGTGCACCGAAATCGCTTCGCAAGCAAAAGACGCCGTTCATCATCCGAAAGAAGGACGGCGCGTTTCTCTATTCGACGACCGATATCGCCACGGTGCAGCACCGGAAGCGCCAACTCCACGCCGACCGCGCGCTCTATGTCGTCGACAATCGCCAGTCACTGCACTTTCAACAGCTCTTTGCGGTGATGAGCTTGCTGGACACCGACATGGAGCTCGAACACATCGGCTTCGGCACGGTGCTCGGCAAAGATGGCAAGCCCTTGCGAACGCGCGACGTCAGCGGTGAAGTAATCACACTCGCATCCCTCCTAGAAGAGGCCAAGGAGCGTGCGCGACAACGAATCGACGAAGGGATCGCGGAGGGGCGACTGCGGGTCCAGCCCGAGGAAATCGACGAGGTCTCACGGCAGGTCGGTATCGGCGCGGTGAAGTACGCCGACCTTCGGCAGAACCGACTCAGCGATTATCAGTTCGACTGGGACAAGATGATCTCGTTCCAAGGCAACGCCGGCCCCTATCTGCAATATGCCTACGCGCGCTGCTCGTCGATCTTCGCGAAGGGCGGGCTCGACATGGATGCGATTTCGCTAAGCGCGACCATCACGCTCGATGCGCCGGCCGAGCAAACCCTGGGCAAGCAATTGCTGCGCTTTGCCGACGTCGTGTACCAGGCAGGCGCAACCAGCCAGCCCCATCTGATTTGCGAGCACATTTACGAGCTGGCGCGCGCGTTCAACGGTTTCTACGCAGCGTGCCCCGTGCTTGATGCGGACGGCCCGACTCGACAAAGCCGGCTTGGCTTGACCGCATTGACCGCCCGGCAGATCCGCCGCGGGCTCGGTCTCGTCGGAATCGGCGTCGTCGATCGCATGTAGCGAAATCAGGCTATTTCCCGTCGTCGCAGCGCGAGTGTGCTATGCGAAGTCCGCAAATGAAGGGCCGCGTCGTTCGAACATCCCATGAGAGTCTCTGTCTGCGCGACAATCCGCTCGGAGACCCCTACGAGCGGGACCTGTACGTCTATTTGCCGCCGCAGTACGACGGCACGCACCGATTCCCGGTGGTGATGATGCTCGCCGGCTTCGGCTCGACCAATCATTCGATCGCGGGCTGGAGCCCCTGGAAGCCAAACAGCATCGAGCTCTTCGACCGGCTCATCGTCGAAGGGGCGTGCACACCGGCAATCCTCGTGCTTCCGGACTGCTTCAACCGATGGGGCGGCTCGCAGTTCATCGATTCAGAGGGGACCGGGCGCTACCAGACGTATCTCGCCGAAGAGGTCTTTCCTTTCATCGACGCGGAGTTCCGAACGATTCCGGACCGTGAGGCGCGCGCCGTCGTGGGGCGCTCCTCGGGCGGCTTCGGTGCGCTGCGTCTCGGGATGGACCGGCCCGAGCTCGTGTCCGTGATCGCGAGTCACGCGG
>CAMYJN010000109.1 GCA_947258625.1 uncultured Polyangiaceae bacterium
TCTCTCGGAGCCGGGCCGCGGCCTCCAGATCCGAACAAACCAGGAGAAGGTCGCATCCGGCTTCGATCGCGAGCACCCCGGCCTCTTCGATCGAATAGCGATCGGTGATCGCTTTCATCTCGAGGTCGTCCGAAAACACAGCCCCCTCGAATCCGATGTCGTTGCGAAGGAGCCCAGCGATAGCGGCCCTCGACAACGTGGCAGGAACCTCGGGGTCGACGGCTTCGAATACGACGTGTGCGGTCATCAGGGAGGGTAATCGTCCGACCGCTGCACGAAAGGGCTGAAGCTCGACCGCTTCGAGGCGGCCACGGCCGTGGCGGAGCGTCGGAAGCGCGAGGTGGCTATCGAGATCGGTGTCGCCATGACCCGGAAAATGTTTGCCACAGGACAAGACCCCTCCGGCGTGAAGTCCGTCGGCAAAGGCCAGTGCATGTTCGATCACGGCTCCAGGTGTACGTCCGAACGCGCGATCGCCAATGACCGGGTTGTCGGGGTTGGTGTCGACGTCGAGCACCGGTGCAAAATCCAAGTTGACCCCGATGGCGCGCAACTGTCTGCCGAGCACGCGTGCTGCCTCGCGCGTAAGCCGAGCGTCGGCGGCTGCGGACAGCGTTTGCATCGCCGGAAGTCGAAGAATCGGCTCGCCGAAACGGGCGACGCGACCACCTTCCTGATCCACGCAAACCAAGATCGAATTCGCAGGATCGGTTCCCTCGACGCAAGAGGCAATCAGTGCCGCAGCCTGATGCAAATCATCGATGTTCCGCTTGAACAGGATCAATCCCGCTACGGCTTCGTCGCGCAACCAAGCGCGAATCTGGGGCGGAGCTTCGGTGCCCGCAAATCCGCAGACAATCACGTTGCCTGCCATTCGTTCCAACTCGTTCATTTTGTTGGGAGACCGTAGCATTGGTCTTAGATTGCCGTGAGGACGGGTTGTTGCTACAAGACTGTTACTACTTCTTGCCCCACATGGGCATTGGAAACCGATGACCCGAGTTATAGATTCTGACTTCGGTCGACGAGAAGACGACGCTCGAGGCGCCCTCCAAGACGAGCCGCCCGAACCCATCGTTTACGCCCACGCGATTCCGCGTAGGCTCGTTGACCAAGATGCCGCGAAGGTGATTCGCCGCCTCAACCGGCACGGACACACCGCCTACCTCGTTGGCGGCGGTGTGCGCGACCTGATGCTTGGCCGAAAGCCAAAAGACTTCGACCTTGCCACGAGCGCCCGTCCTTACGAAGTGCGCGACCTTTTTCGCAACTGTCGCGTTATCGGCAGGCGATTCCGCTTGGCGCACGTTTTGTTCTCCGGCGGCAAGGTCATCGAGGTTGCCACCTTCCGGCGCGATCCTTCGCAGCACTACGAGGTCATCAAACCAAAATTCGCGAAGAAGATTCCTCTCTGCGCAGGGCCGGATCCGGTACGCCTGATTCCCTCGCGGCAATCGATCACCGAAGCCGAAGATACCGACCTTCTCATCACCAACGACAATGTCTTCGGCGAGCCGCACGAAGACTCGATTCGGCGTGACTTCACGATCAACGGTCTCTTCTACGACCTCGAGCGCGGCGAGGTCATCGATTTCGTGGGTGGCGTCGCAGACCTCGAAGAGCATCTGCTCCGTACGATTGGGGACCCAAACGTTCGTTTTCGGGAAGACCCGGTTCGCATCCTTCGCGCGATCAAGTTCAGCGCGCGCCTCGACATGGGGCTCGATCCGGATGTCTACGACGCGATGGTCCGACAGCGGAGCGAGCTCAGACGTGCGGCCGCACCTCGCGTACTCGAGGAGATTCTTCGTTTCCTGCGCGGTGGCGCCGCCCATCGATCGGTGTTTCTCGCCTGGGACGTCGGCGTGTTGAGCGAGATCCTTCCAGAGCTGGCGTCCTTCTTGGACGACGAGCTCCAAGGCGCGTCGCTGACGTTTGGCCGCTTGAAGGCGGTGGACGCCTTGGCTGCCGAGGACCGGCTCCCTGGCGATGCCGTGTTGCTCGCTGCCCTCTTGCTGGGGCCGGTCGACGAGGCGCTCGACGGCGTGTCCGATGTCCCGGTCGCGTACGAGGAGTTCGTTCGGGAGCTGTCGTTGCGCCTGTCGCTGCCGCGCCGCCTCAAAGACCGTATTCGCCTGCTCATCATGGCACAGCGGCGTCTACGAACGGGGCGCATTCAATCGATTGCGCGCCGCGAGTACTTCGCCGATGCAGCGACCCTCTTTGCGCTCGATCGCATGGCGCGTGGCGAGGATCTCCCTTCGTGGGCCAGCGAGCCTACCGACGCCGTCTACGATGCGGAGCCGCGTTCCCGCCGCCGCCGCCGCCGCCGCCGACCCCGCAATTAGTTTGCGGATCTTTTCGACTGTGGGCGGCTTACCTCCCGATCGATCACTAGCTCGAAAGCTCGTTCGCTGACGTCGGGTTCGTCGGCGTCGGGCAAGCCGTCGCCTAAGTTGGTCACCACGAACAGGAGCCTCTGCGTCGCTTCGTCGAGCTCGATGGGCAGGTACGCGCGCGGGGTCGTGCCGCTGTGCGGTGCAGCGATGCGCCGAATCTCACGGCCGCGGCCGTCGAGCTGAACCGCGACGAAGGACCAGTGGACACCGTATTCGCCCTGCAGCCACGCGCGAATGCGCCGGTCTTCGCCCCAGGTGCTCGCGTCCATGATCAAATAGGCGCTGCCGAACGTCGCAAGCGGCTGCGACGCGACCACTCGCGTCGGCAGGCGCTTCATTTCTCTCGATATCGGCACCATCGCGTCACGGTCGAGAAATGCGACCAGAGCGTCGGCCCGATCCTCACGCCCGACGAACCACCGTAGGACAGCCAGCTCCTCGATGTTGTCGACCAAGCGATCCCCGCTGCGACCGATCGCGGTTTCGATCGCGGACCAAAGATCCGGGTCCGCACGGAGGCCCACGCCCTCCCAGGTGCGTTGGCTCGCAAGCCCCCACAGGTCACGTACGAACTGCCCGGGAACGGCGTCGTGACGCGCCGAGAGATACGAAAGGAGGAGCGCTCCACCAGCGCCGTCACCCGCAGCGCCGGCGACCCAGGAACGATAGGGCTGCGCCTGTTGCTGGGGCAGGGCGTCATTGCAGCCGAACTCCCCTGTCAGCTCCCAGGTGAGCCAGGCCGCGGTCGCGCGCCGCCATGTCCTCGCCTCCGCAGGGTCGATACCCATCAAGAGCGCCTCGACGTAGGCGGCTGTAGCGCAGGCCTCGAGCTTGCGGTCCGGCGTTGCAGGGCTGATGACGGCAAAGGTCGAAGCGCGGTCGAGGTAGGACCAGATCGCCATGCCATCGGAGTACGCGCCTGGGGGTAGGGCACCGCTGAGATAGAGATCCAGATCCGGCCCGCCCCCGAGGGCTCCGTCCGAGATCGGCCAAGGCCAGCCCATCGCGTCCAGCCGGCCCCTCGCCCGTTCGAGCGCGCTCAACGCTTTCCGCATCGAGCGCCGGTTGACCCCTGCGTCGCCGTGAACCCGAAGAAGCGCATACGGTGAGCCGACGCTCTGGGATGCGCTTCGAGGCCGCGCAACGGGGTCTGGAGCCGGCGTTCGGGGCCCCGTCCAGACCCGGGAGGTCATCGACACGATCGCCTCGGCGATTCCGTCTGCATCCAGCAGATCGCCCTGCGCCTGCGCGATTTGCGTCTGCAGGGCAATCACAACCGCGACGCAGACGAGGTTTGATTTCACCCGGGGCATTTGACACGATCCGCCTGTACCTTCTACATCCCATCTCAAGGGGGGCCTATGCACGACGGCCGTTTTGATCCTGGCGGCTTTTACGAGTTCAATCTGACCGGGGGCATGATTCGCACGCGCAACGGCGAGCGAGTCGTGGTCCTCAGCGAGGATGTGCTTTCATCGTTGGTCGCGGCAGCAGCGCGCGACGGCGACCTGACTCCGCTCCGGCGCTTGGGCGAGCTCCTCGGCGAGCAGGTCCTAGCCAGCTTGGACAGGCCAGCATCGGTGCTCTCGGCTGAGGCGGTGCTCGGACATGTCTCCGCGGTGACCTCGCTCTTCGGTTGGGGGAGGTTGGCTTTTGAGCGTTGGGGCTCCGCACTCGTCGTCGCACTCCGTGACAAGCCGGAGCTCGACGAAGACGAGCTCGGCGCAGCAGCTCTCCTAGGGGGCATGTTTTCAGAGATTTCCCAACGACAGGTTTCCTGTGTTCCGACCGGCGATTCGAAGTTCGTCATGGTCGACTTCGAGGTCGCGGAGACTGTCTGGGGCTGGTTCAAGGATGGAGCGGACCTGCCTGCGATCGTAGGCATGCTCGAAACGAAGAGGGCGTCATGACGGATCGCGAAGACAGGCTGAGGTCCCTGCTCGACAAGGTCAGGGCGAAACGCCCGGGCGAGCGAGAGACCCATGCGGCGGAAGCGGTCGATCGGATTCGGGCCGGGTCGGGCACCATGGCGGCAGCCTCCGAGCAAACGACTCTTTCGGAGCCTTCAACCTCACCCCACGTCGAGAGCCCAACGCGATATTCGTCTCAGCCGCCCAGAGTGGAACGTCCGCTTTCGGTCGAGCCTCGGGCACGGTCGGCACAGCCCCGATCGCGGCCTGCCGAGCCGCCATCACAATCGCAGAGACCTGCGTCGATTCGCGCTCAGAGCGTCGCGCCAACTGGGCAGCCGGTCGTCTACGCAACCGATCAGCCAGAGTTTCCGCGTCCGAAGACCTTCGGGGAGCTCCTCGAGCTGACCCTGTCGTTACGGCCTCGCTAGATGCTCCTCGTCGTAGACGTCGGCAATACCCAAACGGTGCTTGGCCTCTATGACGGGGAACGCCTCGTTCACGACTTCCGAATCGAAACGTCCAAGGGCCGGACGAGTGATGAATACCACGTCCTGCTCCTCAACTTGCTTGCGCTGGCGGGGATCGAGCGCAGCGATGTACGCGCCAGCATCCTCGCCTCCGTCGTCCCCCCGTTCAACGACATCGTCGTCGAGGCTATCGATCGCGCCTTCGATCACGAAATCATGGTCGTCGGCCCGGGAATCAAGACCGGCATGCCCGTGCTCTACGAAAACCCGCGAGAAGTCGGTGCGGACCGTATCGTCAACGCCGTCGCTGCATACGAGCGCATCAAGGGCGCTGCCGTCGTGGTGGATTTCGGGACGGCGACTACGTTCGACTGTATCTCCCACAAGGGTGAGTATCTTGGAGGTGCGATCTCGCCTGGCATGCAGATCAGCGCGAGCGCCCTCTTCGCCCATGCCGCCAAGCTACCCCGCAGTGAAATTGCGCGGCCGCCCCGCGCCATTGGGCGCAATACGGTTCACTCGATGCAGGCAGGGATCGTGTTCGGCTACGTCGGGTTGGTCGACGGGCTCGTGCGCCGCTTAGCGTCCGAAATGGACACCGAAGTCTCGGTCATCGCCACCGGAGGCCTCGCCCGCTTGATCGAGCCCGATAGCGAAACGATCCAAGAGGTCGACGAGTACCTCACGCTCGAAGGCCTTCGCCTGATCTACCTTCGCAATGCTTAGGGCCGCATCAGCAGGGCCATTGCGATGATGCTCGCCGCGACGACGAGCGCCGCAAGGGCGTAGACGGCCAACTCGCTTCGTAGAAGCCGCAGAGGTTCCTTTGGCCCAGGGGCATCGGGCCGGGATGGACGGGGTCTCGAAGGCCTAGACTCCCTTTGAGGCGAAGGGGGTTCACTCACCGCTTCGTTCTGGATCGGCAGCAGATCCACGCGCTCGTCGGGACCGCTCTGGATGCTGCTCAGCGCGGCGTCGACGCGCACCGTGTCCTCGATGGCCAGTTGCTCGGCGAGCATTCGCCGTGCGAAGGCGGACGTGCGCCTGGCCGACATCGTTTGTGAAACAGGGACGCCCACATCGATGCTGAGCCGATAGCCACCCAGGTCGAGCAAGTCGTGCGTACGAAGCGCCTTGGGGCGCCCTGGAACGACGCGGATTTCATTGACGCGCGTGCCGTTCGTCGAGCCTTCGTCTACCAGAGCGTATCCCGCGTCCTGTTCACGGATGCTCGCGTGCATCGCGCTGACTGCGGCGTGAGGTAGCTGAACGTCTGCGCTCCGCGAGCGACCGATCACGATGCGACCTTGAGCGAACTCGTACACGAAAGTCGAAGGGTTAAGCTCCGTCCAAAGCGACTGCACCGTGATTCGAACGCCCATTGTGGCCGCCAAGGTTGGGGTCCCGCTCTGACCTGGTCAAGGAACTGGGTTGCAGAAAAGTGGACGGGTTCGCGGAGTTTTGGGACCAGTCTTGATGGGAGCGCCTCATGGTCGCGCAGGAGAGCATTCGATGAACACATCCGCGGGTTACTATCAAGCACCTCGGCAGCCGCGCGTGCCGCTCGACGAGGTTCTGATCAAGCTCCACCCCGAAGGTTTCCATCAGGAGTTCGAAGCCGACGGTATCAATGTGGGGGCCGGTGGGCTCTCGATGCGAGCGTCGGTGTTGCCCGAGGTCGGCTCGATGCTTCGTTGCCAGTTGGACAACCCCGCCGACGGAGCGGCGATCGAGATGATCGGCCGCGTCGTCTGGGCGCACGAGAGCGGCCCGCATGTCGGGGAGTTCGGTATCCGGTTCACGCATCTATCGGACCGGGACCAGACGCACATCGAAGCACTGATTCAGCGTTGGGGTCGTGCGGCAACCAAGGCTCCGCTCGTCCAGCTGCAGCTCGATGGAGTCGGAAGTCCGATCGTGGCCGAGGTCGAATCGGAAACGGAGGATGGGTTGTGCGTGGAGCAGGCCCTGCCGTTTCTCGCCATTGGCGCCTCCGTGCTGAACGAGAGCTCCGGCCGCCGTGGGCACCTCGATGCCATCGAGCTCAAAATGGACGAAAGCACCCCGAAACTAGTCCTGAGCATCGGCTACGAGCTCGACGTTGCATCCCAAGGCTTGGCGGGCGGCGACGGCGAACGCGATACACTCCCCGACGAGGCGCCTTTGAAGATCCACGTGCGCGAAAGCGGAGGAGAAGAACGGATCCACGACGCGCCTCGCATCGTTCGCTACGACCGCGAAGCCGAGGCCGCTGCCCAAGAATCCCTCCGCGATCGCCTCAGCGGCTATGCCAAGTCCGCTTCCGACCGACTTCTGAGCAGCTTCGGCAACGCACGCGCCGCCCTTGCCGATGGGCTGATGCCCCGCATCGCAGACAACCTGAAGGAGCTCTTCGCACTGACCGGGCGATTCATCGCGGCGCTGCGCTCGCAGCTCGACGATAAGCCTCGACGCAAGCAGGTGCCCCGAAGCGAGGCGGCGCGTGCCCACCTCAAGAACGCGCGCCGTAGCGGG
>CAMYJN010000110.1 GCA_947258625.1 uncultured Polyangiaceae bacterium
GCTCGAAGAAGCGGTGCGCAAATGCACTCGCTCCCTGGTCCACGACCGCAAAATGGCCGAGGTCTTCCTCAACAACCGCCGTGACCAGACTTCCGCGCTCGGCAGGCGCTGGAGCGTGCTCGCCGGGAGCCTCCGCGAGCGAATGAGGCAGATCGTGGTTCAGGTCCGCCCGGACGCGGCCCCGGCCGACGCGGCGCTCCACGCAGAGCTGCTGGTCAGCGTTATCTTTGGCCTGGCTGAAGCGCACCTCGACGGCCGCATCGATAATCTCGACCGCGCCAGCGGGACGGCTTCGCGCGCGATCGTCACGAGCATTTTGACGACTTCCTCGGTCGCTGACGCCGCCTGAGGGCCTCAGCGTCCCAAGCCCGACGCACGGATCGCGCCCGGCCAGCACTCCGGTCAGCTTTCGATGGGGTTGCTTGCATGTTAGGCCCCCACTGTGACTGACTTGTTCAATCCATCCGCCGAGCATCGCGCGCTTCGCGAGCTTGTTCGTTCATTTGCCGAACGAGAAGTCGACCCGCAGGCCGAGGCGTCCGATCACGCCGAGCGGTTCAACATCGAGCTCTTTGTCAAGCTCGGCGAGCTCGGCCTTCTCGGGATCACCGTGGAAGAGCGTTTTGGTGGCGCGGGCTTGGACGCCGTTGCCGCCGTGATCGCACACGAAGAGCTTTCGGCGGCCGACCCTGGGTTCGCCCTCGCATATCTCGCGCACTCGATGCTCTTTGCAAACAACCTGCAGATCAACGGAAGCGACGCGCAGCGCAGCAAGTACCTGCCCGACGCGTGCAGCGGTAAGAAGGTCTGTGGAATGTGCATGAGCGAGCCCGACGCCGGCACCGACGTCCTCGGCATGCAGACCACCGCGGTCCGCAAGGGCGACACTTACCTGCTCAATGGCGCCAAGATGTGGATCACCAACGGGGCGATCAACGACACCGAGCTTGGCGATACCTACCTCGTCTATGCGCGGATGGAAGGCAGTGCGCGGAATCAACTCTCGATGTTCATCGTCGAAAAAGGATTCGCAGGGTTCGGTCTTGGCCAAAAGATCAAGGGCAAGCTCGGAATGCGCGCCTCGACCACGGCCGAGCTCGTTTTCGAAGATTGCCGAGTGCCGGCGGAGAACCTGGTGGGTAGCGAAGGCGCGGCGACCCTCCACATGATGCGAAACCTGGAGGTCGAGCGTGTTGCGCTCGCTGCGATGAGCCTGGGCATCGCTCGCCGATCGATCGAGGTGATGAACCGGTACGCCGGTGAGCGAACCTCCTTTGGCAAACCGCTGCGCGATTTCGGCCAAATCCAACGCTACATCTCACAGTCCTATGCAGAGTATATGGCCGGGCGCGCTTACACCTATTGGACGGCTTCGACGATGAGCTTGGAGACCCCTGGCCAGCGTCTCGACTCGGACGGCGTGAAGCTCTTCACTTCGACCATGGCCAAGGACGTGGCCGACCGCGCGATCCAAGTGTTGGGGGGCTACGGCTACGTTGCGGAATACGGAGTCGAGCGGCTCTGGCGTGACGCCAAGCTCCTCGAAATCGGAGGCGGCACCCTCGAAGCGCACCAAAAGAACATGTGCCGAGAGCTTGGTCGCACCGACCGCATTTTGTGATTAACCCCACATCATCAGGACTTCCTCGGCATTTTCCCCTCGCGAACTAGCGAACGGATGTTTCGAGCCGCTATGCTGTGCGATGTGACACTTTTCGCCTGGGGGATAGCCGGCTATCGGGTCGCTCTCGCGGTCGTACCGGCCTCGCTAGAAGGTTCTCAGGGGAGAGTGTTTGGGGGAAGCATTGACGCAACAATCCGCAGCTAGCCAAGTGCCAAAGCCACCGGTCGACCTCCCGGTTCTCGGGAAGTTTGCCGGCTACGACATCTTGGGGCGGCTGGCGCTCGGCGGAATGGCGGAAATCCTTCTTGCCCGCCACGCGGACACGGACGGCGACCATCGCTTCTTGGTGGTCAAGCGAATCCTTCCGCACTTCGAGGCGGACAGTGATTTCGTGCAGATGTTCCTCGACGAGGCGCGGATCGGAATGCAGCTCAAGCACCCGAACATCTGCCAGTTCCATCAGTTTGGTGCGGACGCAGGGTCGCACTTCATCGTCATGGAATGGGTCAACGGCGTGCCTCTCGGGCGATTGATTCGCAAGGCTCGCAAATCCGGAGGAGTTGGGCTTCCCATCGCGATTCGCATCGCGGTAGAAGTCGCAAAGGCGCTCCATTACGCCCACATCGCGAACGATGAGCACGGGGATCCGTTCAACATCGTTCACCGCGACGTCTCGCCGCACAACATCATGATCGGCTACAACGGTATCGCGAAGCTGCTCGATTTCGGCATTGCAAAGGCCGACCATCGTGCGCACAAGACCCAAGCCGGCGTGGTCAAAGGCAAGTTCGCCTATATGGCACCCGAGCAATGCACGGCGGCGCCGTCGGACCATCGACTCGACATCTTCGCGCTCGGCGTCTGCGTTTTCGAGTCTATGACCGGTCGATCGCTCTACCGGCGGAAGACCGAGGCCGCCACCATGCGCGCGGTGATCATGGACCCCGTTCCGTCTCTCAAAGAGCGCCTTCCGGACGCTCCAGACGAGCTCGAGCGGATCTTGCAGAAGGCTCTCGCCAAAGACGCCAAAGATCGCTACGCGACCGCCGAGGAGCTTGCGGGCGAGCTCGAAGCCTTTGGCAAGTCGACCAATCAGCTTGCCACGCAGCGCGAGGTCGCCGACTTCATCAAGAAAGTCTTTCCAGAGGAGTTCAATCGCGGACCGCGTGTCGACACGGTGCCCTTTGGCGCATCGGTGGCGGTCAGCATAGTCAATGCGGAAGGCCTGGACTCGCAGAAGTCCTACGTGTCGCAGATGCCTGGCGCGATTCGGGACCTCGAGATCGATGGAGACGCTGGAGGCGTAGACCTGGGACACCTGATCGATGCACCGGTGGTCTTGCCGCATGCAGCTCCCGCCAACAAGGAGGCCTCGCCCGGACCGGACCTCAGCCAGCGCCCGACCGAACCAGCGGAGATCAAGCCTTCGAAGAAGGCAGCCTCTCCGAAGCCAAGGTCTGCCCCGAAAAAGCCCTCTCGATTCGGCTGGAAGCAGTCTCTCGCGCTTCTCGTCATACTTTTCGGTGGTGCCGCCGCCGCCTACCATCAGAACGACGCGGTCAAAGAGGCAGTCGACGGCTTCGCGGTCGTGTTCGAGGAAAAGGGGCCGCCCGAGGTCGCGGTCGACGAGAATCCGCTCCTGCGCGAACACGGAGCGCGCATCTTGCTCGCGTCTTCGCCGCCAGGCGCGAAAGTGTTTCTCGATGGGATCGAGCAGGGCGTTGCGCCGGTCGCGTTGACCGGCTTGATGGAGGGAGACTATCGGGTTCGCGTCGAAGCCCCGGGATTCGCCTCCTGGTCGACGAAGGTCCAGGTGGCGCAGGGTGAGACCGCAGGGGTGACCGCAAAGCTTCTTGGTAAGCAGGGCGGTGCAAAGCCCGGGGCCTTTGGCCGCGTGAACGTCGAAACGACGCCGCCTTCGGATGTTTATATCGCTGGTGATCTGCTCGGGCGAACACCCATGGAGACGGTCTATGCGCCGCTCGGGCTGGTGACGTTCGAGTTCAAGCTTCCCGATGGCCGCAACATTAGCCGCGACGTCAAGGTCGAATCGGATAGCGTCGCCCGCGCGCGCTTCGACCTGACTCGAGCCAAGCGCTAAGCGCTCGATTCCTCGCGCAGCCGGACATAGCTTTCGTATCGTTCCGGAGCGATGGCGCCCTCGTTCACAGCGTCGACGACGGCGCATTGCGGCTCATGCGTATGGCTGCAACTGCGAAACGCGCACTGCTCTCGGTATGAGCTGAGCTCGGGAAAGCACTGATCGAGGTGCTCGATGGGCAGCGCCCAAGTTCCCAGCTCTCTGATTCCAGGCGTGTCCGCCAGAAATCCGCCTCCTGCAAGGGCATGGAGTGAGGCAACCCGTGTCGTGTGGCGGCCTTTGCCGTGATGGTCACTAACGCTCGCAATGTTGAGATCGAGCCCGGGAACAATGCGATTGATGAGACTGCTCTTCCCGACGCCCGAGGGGCCTACGAACGCAGAGATCTTGTCGTGCAGCGCGTGGATCAAGAAATCCATTCCTTCCCCGGTTCCAGCGCTCACCGTCAAGATGGGGTAGCCGATCGATTCGTAGGTCCGATGCCAAGCCGGGTCTCCCGGCTCTCGTAAGTCCGCCTTGTTCATGACGATGATGGGCTGAACGTGCTGGTGCTCCGCGATGAGCAGAAAGCGATCGAGCAGCCGCGTCTTGAGCATAGGCCGGCCGTAGCAGAAGGTGATCAGCAGTTGGTCGAGGTTTGCAACGAGAACGTCTTCTTTGATTGGCCCTTTGCCCGGTTGGCGTCTCGAAAAGCGGCTGTGCCGAGGCAACACCTCCTCCACGACGACGCTGCGAGCGTCAGGGCGCGACAGCCGCACGTGGTCGCCAATGACACAGATGTCGGTCGTTCGCGGCCGGTTCTTCAGCCGTCCGCGTAAGCGTGCCTGCACGACGTCCCCATCGAGGCGGACATCGACGAAACCGGCAGTCGAGCGAACCACGAGACCTTCCATGGTTTCGGTCATGATCAGCCCTGGCAGTTCGAATCCGGGTCGCGCGTGATCATCGAGCGGAGTGAATCCTGGTGTGTAATCCAGGCCTCGACGACCTCGCGGGGAGCGCCGTGGTCCCGAAGGGTTTCGAGCAGAATCTGCCTGCGTCGGTCGAATTGACCGCCAAAGATCCGGTGCGGACGGTGGGCTTCGTCCAGAGCCCTGCCGCCGTACTCGACGTCGGCGCCGAGGTTCTTCGCCGCATGCTCGTACTCGAAGCGCTTGATTCTTTGGCGCTCGGCGCGTGCGAATAGAAAGCCAATCATCACGTCGTCGAAGCATCGATCGATGAAGTCGTCGACAATTGCGCGCAACTTGGGTTCTCCGCCGAGCTGTTCGAATAGGCTCATCTAGTCGATGACCCTGAGCCAATGTCGCCCGTCGATCAAGTTGCGCAATCCCGGTCGCCGTCACGGCTCGCTGTGGCTCTGCGAGAACCAGGAGCTCGGTGACGTTTTGGGGCAAGACATCGAGCTCGAGGTGATGCATTCACTTCCACCGGTCGTGACCGAGCCCAAGGCGTTCACTTCGATCGGGGCCAAATGGTATGGCTTCGCGCCCGTGAAGCTTCCACCCACGCTCCGCTTTGCCGACATGTTCCATGGGCACGACGAGAGAATCCCCGTCGAGGGCTTGGCCTGGGGGACTCAAACCTTGATGGAAGTTGTCCGCCGCTGCATTGGCACTTAGTTTTCGCCCCTTAGGCTTCCGCAGACCAGTTCGCGCTTTCCATCCGTGCCGAGATCGGGGATCCTCCCACCGGTCCGGCCGGGGTGGCCTTGCAGAAGCGTCTTCACGACAGCGAGATCTTACTCGACCTGACTGCTAGCGATCTGCAGGGCCTGGTCGAGCAGGCGGGTGATGCCCTCGTCCGCCTGGGCAAGCTGAGCGAGCGCCAACGCGGGGCGATTCAAGCCACGCTCGACGAGAGGGGCGAGGGAGAGCTCCATGACCTCGGCGGCGGGGTGGGCGTGCTTCGCGTTCGTTACGAGGCGCAGAACGGTGATGTCTACCGCTGCTCGCTCATGCGCGTTCCCGAAGGTGTCCGCGCGAGCGATCACGAAAAGGTTCATTACGTCTGGCTCATCGTTGCGCCGTACGGTGCTTCCACTCCACCCAATGAGGACCTGGAGCCTTTCGGATGGATGTTGCACGACGAGCGGTTCAGCGCGTCAATCATCGGCGCCAACGATCCGATGCAAGTGCTCGCGACCTACCAGCTCTATCTAGAGTACGTCGAAGCGCCGCCCGACGAGCGAAGGCCTTCGCTCATTCCAAGCTATCCGAGCATACCACCACCTGTCACCGGCTTCGCCGCAGGGCTCGTCGCGGACATTCGCCGAAAGCTTCCTTTCTATGCGAGTGACTTCATCGACGGATTCAACGCCAAGGGCCTGGCCACGATCCTATTTCTGTTCTTTGCCTGTTTGGCGCCGTCGATCGCCTTCGGGGGGCTTCTGGCATTTCTGACCGACGGTGAAATCGGGGCGGTCGAGGCTCTTCTCGCGACGGCCATCGGAGGCGTGGTCTACGCCCTGTTCTCCGGGCAGCCGCTGACCCTTCTAGGGAGCACCGGCCCGGTCACCATCTTCCTCGCTCTCCTCTACCTTCTTTGCAAGCAGCTCGGGGTCTCCTTCCTTCCTGGCTTGTTCTGGATCGGCATTTGGACCGCGGTGATCATGCTGGTGTTGGCCGTCACCAACACGAGTCGCTACATCCAACACTTCACACGCTTCACCGACGAGATTTTCGGGGCGCTGATCGCGCTGATTTTCATTACCGAAGCCTTCCGCGACATTTTTGGCGACATCTTCGGTCCAGAAGTGGCGACAAACGGGGAGCTGCTGGCGCTCATCCTCGCACTCGGGACGTACATGATCGCCCAGCAGCTCTCCAGGCTCCAGCAGAAACCGCTCCTCACCAAGAACGTGCGCGAGTTCCTCGCGGACTTTGGACCGACGATTGCAATCTTCGCGATGACGGCCGCCGCCTGGGCGATGCACCCCATCGAGCTCGAGCACCTCGCGGTTCCTCACGAGTTCACCACGACGAGCGGGCGACCCTGGCTGGTCGACCCGATGGACGTGCCGGGCTGGTTTCCGCTGGCAGCGATCCCGATCGCTGGCTTGGCCGCGGTTCTGCTTTTCTTGGATCAGAACATCACCGTCCGCCTCGTCAACAGCCCGCAGCACCGGCTCAAGAAGGGCGCCGGCTACAACCTCGACATGGCGGTGATCGCCGTGCTCGTCGCGATTTGCGCGACCATCGGCCTGCCCTGGGTCGTTGCCGCAACGGTTCGATCGCTGAATCACACTCGAAGCCTGGCGACCGTGCGCCATCATGCCCGAGGGGAACACATCATTTCGGTCATGGAGAACCGGCTCACGCCGCTGGTCGTTCACCTGTTGATCGGGGCGTCTTTGCTCGTCCTCGGCTTGCTTCGCGCGATTCCGATGTCCGTCGTGTTCGGCTTGTTCCTATTCATGGGTATCGCCTCGCTCCGAAGCAATCAGTTCGTCGACCGCCTCAAGCTCTGGGTCACCGACCCGACCCTGTATCCGCCTACGCACTACATTCGCCGAGTCTCTCGTACCGTGCTTCACAGCTTCACCTTGGTC
>CAMYJN010000111.1 GCA_947258625.1 uncultured Polyangiaceae bacterium
CGAGCCTGGTTTGGTTCTAATTACACCGCCCCCACACGAGCGCCTACCCCCACCCGTAGTTCTAGTTCTACTCTCACGCGAGTGAGCAACGTGCCTGGCGCGGCATTCGCTTTGCTCTGCCTTGCCGGCGCTTTGCGCCGGGCTTCGCCCTTCGGGCTCGCGCTGCCGCCTGCTGTCTTCGGGAGAGCAGCATAGGGCGAACCGCCTCGACGAGAGGCTCGACGAGGTGTGCGCCATCACTTGGTGTTTGGGCCGCAGGCTCTAGCGGCCGGAGAGCCTCCACGACATCGCGCAAACCTCATCGAGCGCGATGTCCACCTTAGTGACCTTCGAGCTTGGAACGTAGCCGTAAGACACAGCGAGCTGAAGACCAGCCCGCACCTCTTTGGCCGAGCCGCACGCCGACGCAAATCGGGCTCTGGCCGTCCCCGCATCATTTCCATCGGCTTCGGCGATGTTGAGAACGACGCTGTTCATGGCTCGATGCATCTGGTCAAACAATGACCGATCGCGCTTCCGAACCACCGGAAGCACCTGTCGCAAGCCTCCCGCTGCCTGAAGCGCCCGTTGCTGAATGATGAGTCCCATGAGTGATCTCCTTTTTCGCGAGTGAGTGGGGTTCCCCGAAAGGGCGCCAGCCCGGCCCCACTCACTCGCGAAAAAGGAGATCACGATGACCAAGTGGAATCACACGATCGCTGACGCTGACGCTGACGCTGACACTGACACTGGCACTGGCACTGGCACTGCCACTGACACTGACACTGACACTGACACTGACACTGACACTGACGCTGGCACTGGCACCGCCACTGGCACTGACACTGCCCCTGTCGCTGTCCCTGCCCCTGTCGCTGTCGCTAGCCCGGCTCCAAATACGAAGCGATGATCGTGCGCGTCCCCCAGCCTGCGAAACGCACCGACACGCGTGCCGGGGAGCCCTGCATCACCTCCCGCACCTCCCCTACCCCAAACTTCGGGTGCCGTACCTGCATGCCTCGCCGCAGCCCCTCGAGATCCGAGAGGTCCGATCCTTCGCTGTAGTCGATGTAGCTTTCGCTGGGCCCATGGTGGCGGTCCTCGGTCGCAGACGCGTGCGACGGTGAGCTGGACCTTGCACCGATCCACTCGATATCCTCGCGAGGCAGCTCGGTCAGAAAGCGCGAGGGGATGCCAACGCGCTGCTGGCCGAAGATCCTTCGCACCGCGGCAAAGCTGAGCACGAGCCGCTGCTCCGCGCGCGTGAACGCGACGTAGGCGAGGCGCCGCTCCTCCTCGAGCTCCTCAGGATCTTCCCATGGATCGATCCCCTTGAAGGGAAACACTTGCTCTTCGAGGCCTGTGACCATCACGACCGGAAACTCCAAGCCTTTGGCGGCGTGCACCGTCATCAAGGTCACCCGGTCGCCGCCGACCTGCTCGTCGGCGGAGGTCTGGAGCGTCACATTCTCGAGAAACTCGGCAAGCGTGCATTCGGGACGCTCGCGTTGGAACTCGTCCATGGACGCCACGAGCTCCTGAATGTTTTGAAACCGCGCGTCCGCCTCGGGCGTGTCGTCGTGCTGAAGCATCTCGGCGTAGCCGCTTCGATGAACCAGCTCCGCGCCGATTTCACCGAGCGGCACTCCGGATGCAGCTGCATCTCGCAGACCCGCCATCAGACCACGGAAGGCGCCGAGACGCTTTCGTGCGGCGCTCCCGAACTGGGCCAGCGTTGCATCGTCGTCGAGCAGGTCGGTCAGGCCCTGTCCATATTGCGCCGCCAAATCGAGAAGGCGCGTAATGGTGCTCTTTCCAATCCTCCTCGGCGGCGTGTTGATGATCCGAAGCAAGCTCATGTCGTCTGCGGGGTTGGTCATCACGCGGAGGTACGCGAGCAGGTCTTTTACCTCGGCGCGATCGTAAAAGCGCATTCCACCGACGATGCGGTAGCCGATGTTGGCGCTTCGGAGCGACTCTTCGATCACTCGCGACTGCGCGTGCGTTCGATAGAAGACCGCGACGTCCGATAACCGATGCCCTTGAGTAGAAAGCTCACGGATGCCGCGAAGCACGAGCCGCGCCTCGTCACGCTCGTCCATGGTGCGCACGACCAGAATGGCATCGCCCTCGGGATTGTCGGTCCAGAGCTCTTTGGGCTCGCGGTCGGTGTTCCGTGCGATCACCGCGTTGGCCGCGCGCAGGATGCGCTGGGTCGAGCGATAGTTCTGCTCGAGCTTGACCAGCGTCGCATCGGGAAACGAAGCTCGAAAGTCGAGAATGTTCCGGCGGTCGGCGCCTCGCCAGCGGTAGATGCTCTGATCGTCGTCTCCCACAACGCAGAGGTTGCGGTGCCCCTCCGAAAGCAAGCGAACGAGCCGGAACTGCGCGTGATTGGTGTCCTGAAATTCGTCGACGAGAACGTGCGAGAACCGGCCGACCACTGCCTCGCGAAACGCCTGGTCCGATTCGAGCGCGCGCACTGTGCGGTAGATCAAATCGCCAAAGTCGAGCGCGTTGGACAGTCGAAGCCGCTCTTCGTAGGTGGTGTAGACGCGGCGAACGACCTCCGACCATGCGTCGAGGGTTTCGACCTCGTCCGGCCCCTGGACCTCTTGCTTCGCACGGTTGATGCGGCCCGCTATCGCCTTGGGCTGATAGCGCTTCTCGTCGAGTCCCAGATCACGAAGGACACGCTTGACCAGAGCCTGTTGATCCTGGTCATCGTAGATCGTGAAATCCTTGCTGACGCCGGCGCTCTCTCCGTGTCGCCGGAGCAGCCGGGCGCAGGTCGCGTGAAACGTGCCAACTTGAACCGCCGCGCCCTGCTCACCAAGCAGGTTCAAAAGGCGCTCGCGCATTTCGCCCGCAGCTTTGTTGGTGAAAGTGACCGCGAGGATCCTCCACGGCGCCACGTCGTGCGCGGCGATGAGTTGGGCAACGCGAAACGTGATGACGCGGGTCTTGCCACTTCCGGCGCCCGCAAAGACCACGAGCGGTCCCCCCTCGTGAATGACTGCCTCGCGCTGACGGGAATTCAGAGAGCTGAGCTCCAGCACCCGCGAAACCTAGCTGCATGCCTCTGGAAAACCAGCTAAAAACCGGGATTCCAAGGATGGTTCGGGGTCGAAAGCTGGCCTTCCCATCGTTTTGCGCGTAAAGATCCACGGCAGGTCGCGACGGCGACTAACCCCTTGAAAACGTCGAGGATCTTGGGTGAATCAACCGCTGTCCAATGCGTCCAAAACCAAGGAGGTCCCAACCGGTTCCTCCGCAAAGGGCGATCATGACCTGGTACAACGGGTACAAGCAGGAGATACGGCCGCTTTTCGAGCGCTTTTCGACAAGTTTCATCGACGCGCGTTCGCGGTGGCCATGGGTGTCGTCAAGAACGAGGATGACGCCTTGGATGCCGTTCAAGAGGCGTTCGTCAAGGTACACAAGAACATCCACAAGTTTGAAGGGAGCTCGAGCTTCTACACCTGGCTCTATCGCATCGTCATGAATGTCTCCATCGACCACGTCAGGCGCACCAGCAGGAGAAGGAACCTGGATTTCGACGAGCGCGCCCTGCACGAGGAGAGTGAGGTCGCCGGGGACGGAGCGCTGGTACCGAGCGTGACCAATGCCAACCCCGGCAAGGCAGCACTGCGCCGCGAGCTCGGCGGCGCGATCCAAGCCGCTCTGCAGGAGTTGCCGGAGCACCACCGCGCGGTAATCATCCTTCGAGAAATCGAGGGCATGAGCTACGAGGAGATGGCCGAAGCGCTGGAAGTTCCCAAGGGCACCGTCATGAGCCGCTTGTTTCACGCCAGAAAGAAGATGCAGGCCGCGCTGGCGCCTTATCTTTCGGGAGAGGCCGTTTCCGAGGACTAGTCATGGAGAGCGCAAAGATAGAGGACGAGAAGCTTCAGATGTTCTTCGACGGAGAGCTTGCTCCGGAAGATGAGGCCGCGGTGCGCCGTAGCCTCGAAGCCTCGCCCGAAGGTTCCGCCCAGCTGCGCGAATGGGAGCAACTTCGCGTTGCCATGAAAAGCGTTTCGGCCGACTGGGCCGGGCAGATAGACTCTGATGCGCTCTTCGCCCGGATCGAGGCCGACCTGAACGCGCCGGTCATCCGGATCGATCGCCCGGTGCCGCAGCCTGCCTTCCGCGAGGTTCCCGGCGGTCGAGAGCGCCGTGTCTGGGGCGCAGCGGCCATTGGATTTGCGGCCGCGGCGGCGATCTTCTTGGCGGTGATCGCCTCTCCGGGGGGCGCCCCCCAGGAAGGATCTCCGGGCGTCGCACGTGGGTCCGAGGTGCTCGAAGTCGATTTCGGGGCGAACACCGGGACGATCTTCGAGGTCGAGGGTGGCGCAGGGGAATCTTTGGCTGTGGTTTGGATCGATGACGAAGAGGTAGGACTTCCATGACGCTCATTCGACATTTGCTGCTGTTCGGTGTCCTGCTCGGCGCTTCGACGGCTTCCGCACAAGGCAGCTCCTTAGCGCGGTCGGACCGAGCGGCGACCATCTCGAAGGTGCCCGCTGAAGTGCTGGTCGTTCTGGCCAAAGAAGAGCCAGGCGAAATCGACCCGCAGTTGAAGAAGCTGACCGCGCTGCGCAGGCCTCCGTTCAATTCCTTCCGCTCGATGCAGATCTTGTCGCGGCCCAAGCTGACGCTCACTCCCGGAAAAGACGCGCTGGTTTCGTTGCCGAACGGTAGGAGGGTGAAACTCACCCTGCTTCGGGTCATGCCCGATGGACGCTACAAAGTGAAAGCCGCCATCAACCGGCCCGGCAAGTCGGACTATCTGCCGCTCTTGCAGGTCGTGGCCTCCGCGGGCGATCCATTTTTCGTCGCAGGGCAGACCTATCAGGGCGGGACGCTGGTCGTTGGCGTCATCGTCGACCCGAAGAAGACCACCCAATAGGTGCGTGCAGACGATCTAGACCTGATTGAGATCGAGGGGCCTCCACCGCTCGACCGACCGGCGGATTTGGTCATCGACGCCCTGTCGCCGGTCGTCACGGCCGAGCGTCTTCAGCGGATCTCCGATGTCGTTCGCGCTCGCACGGACGACCTGGTTCTGGTGCTCGACCGAGTTTCCGACCCGCACAACTCGAGCGCGGTACTGCGAAGCGCGGATGCGTTTGGCCTCCAGACGGTCCATGTGATCGTCGGCGAGCACGGGTTCAAGGCGTCCAGAGGAGTTTCGAAGGGCACGCAGCGCTGGCTGGACGTCATCCGATACCAGAGCGCCGGAGCCTGTGCGCGGCGCCTGAAGCGAGACGGCTATTCGATCTACGTCGCGGCCATGGGAGGTGACACCCAATTGGACGACCTACGCGCGATGGAGCGATTGGCGGTGGTGTTTGGGAACGAGCACCGCGGGGTGTCCGAAGAGATGCGAGCTCTGGCGGATGGGACGTTTTCAATTCCGATGCGGGGCTTCGTCGAAAGCCTCAATATTTCGGTCGCAGCCGCGATCACGATGCAGACACTTGCTCGAGACGGCCGAAGCGCCCTGCCCGCGGCTCGACAACGGGAGCTCGAGGCTAGATTCCTTATGAATTCCGTGAAGAACGCGGACCAAATCATCGACAAATTTCACGGGAATGATTGAGCAGCCCCGACTGTCGTGAATTAGGGGAGAAGGCGCCAAGCAGGGGATGCTATAGGCGCCGGCGGACCAGATGGCAGGCAAGCAAACCCAGAAGAAGAAGCGCAAGGGGACCAAGCGCAAGAAGCGTCGAACGAGCAATCTCTCGCTCTTGCCCAAGCTGATCGGCGCAGCGCTGATCGTCGGCGCGCTGCTCGTCTTGGGGGCCTACGCCTACTTCAGCCGCGATCTGCCGTCTGTGAGCTCCCTGCGCGACTACACCCCGCCGCAGACGACGCGGGTGTACGACCGCAACAAGAAGGTGATTGGCGAGATCTTCGCCGAGCGCAGGACCGTCATTCCGATGTCACAGGTTCCGCGGAACGTCGTCCTATCGGTACTGGCCGCGGAAGACGCCGATTTCTACGAGCACGAAGGATTGGACTACACGGGAATGCTGCGAGCGATTGGGCGGGACATCCTCGCCGGTCGCGCTGCGCAGGGTGGAAGCACCATCACCCAACAGGTGGTCAAGCTCATGCTTTTGACCCCCGAGCGAACGCTGCAGCGAAAGCTCCGGGAGTTGATATTGGCCCGGCGGCTCGAGAGCGAGCTCACGAAGGACGAGATCCTCCACCTCTACCTCAACCACGTGAACTTCGGACACGGGCGCTACGGAATCCAGGAGGCCGCGCAATACTACTTCGCAAAGAACGCGCGCGATCTGACCTTGGCGGAGGCGGCGATGCTGGCCGGCATTCCTCAGGCGCCAGCGCGTCTCTCGCCGCGCGGAAACCCCGAGGCCGCGAAGCGACGCCAAGGGTACGTGCTCTCGCAGTTGCAGGCGAAGCGCGAGGTCTATTGGCCTGACCTGAGCGAGGCGGCGATCGCCGCGGCTCGCAAAGCGGAAGTGGAGCCGGTGCCACTGGCCGACGGATCGGGTAGCGCGCCGGAGGTCTTGACGATCGCCAAGCGTGCACTTCGCGCGGCAGTCGGAGACGAAGCGCTCAGCAAGGGCGGCTACGAGGTCCACACCACGATCGACCTTGCACTCCAAAAAGAGGCCCGGAAGGCGCTCCAACGTGGGCTTCGCGCGGTCGATGAACGGCAAGGTTATCGGGGGCCGCTTCGTCGTACGAAACGAAGGCGCGGGCCCAAAGCAACCAAGCCGACTGACTCGCTGCGAATGGGACGCACGTACATTGCGAGGGTGACAGGCCGCGACAAAGACGACGAGAAGCTACTGCTCGATGTCGCCGGCCATCCGGCGGTGCTGCGAATGCGCGATGCCGCCCGATTCAACCCCGAGCGGCGCCCTGTGTCAGCGTTCGCAAAGAAGGACGACCTCTTGCCGGTCTCGATTACTCAGCTTGGTGCGGACGAGGACCCGTCGATGGCCAGGCTCGAGCGCGGGCCCGAAGGCGCCGTCGTCGTCATCGAGCCGCGCTCACGGGCCGTGCTGGCGTTAATTGGAAGCTTTGCTGCGGTCAGTGGCTTCAACAGGGCGACGCAAGCGGTCCGACAGCCAGGCAGCGCCTTCAAGCCGATCGTGTACGCGAGGGCGATTCAGTCGCGTCGGTTTACGGCGGCGTCATTGGTGGTGGACGCGCCTGCAGTGTAC
>CAMYJN010000112.1 GCA_947258625.1 uncultured Polyangiaceae bacterium
GAGGCTCAGGCGATTGCTACCAAATACGCCCTCGATGTGAATGGAGTCTTGAACGTGATTCGGGGTCTGGCTCTAAGCCCGGCCGAGCGCATCGAGCTTGGTCTTAGAGCTGCGGGGCTTCGCGATGTTGCTCACCCCGGGTGAACGTCGCTTCTTGTTGGAGCTTCATCAGCGCGGAATCCGCTACTTGTTGATCGGGGCAAGCGCCGCGAACGCACAAGGAGCCCGGATTGCGACCGTCGACATGGACCTGTGGTTTGAGGACGCCACGGACCCTCGCATCGCAGAGGCTGCCAAGGCTGCGGGCGGCGTTTGGGTATCAGGAGCATTTGGGATGCGACCACCACAAATCGGAGGACTGGCGGACGCAGATCGATTCGATGTCGTCACTCATGCCGATGGCCTGGACTCGTTTGAGCGAGAATTCAGTCGAGCCAAGAGCATTGAGATCGACGAGATTGCGCTCAAAGTGCTGCCATTGGAGCGCATCATCGTGAGTAAACGCTCAGCGGGCCGATCGCGCGACTTGGCACAGATTCCGGCGCTTGAAGAAGCCCTCGCGGTTCTCAAAGAGAAGTCGTCGGAAGATCAGTGAGCGTGTCCGGCGAGCAATCGTGCCGCGACAATCATTCTTCGTTCCGTTGCGCCGCCGCAAACAAGGCGTGCAACGCCGAGACGTCCGCAAGCTCTTGCGTCACATCCGGCACGGTGATTTGTGACATTGTCATAAGAATGTCCGGCAACCCGATTTGCTGGCGCTTGATAGCTCGCATCAGACTGTGGCATCAACGTGTGGACTGCGGTTGCCATCGGTGGGAAGCAGAGCATCGTCGGCACGCTACTTCTGGAGCGAAGACATGCTGTGGGCCGGTGGGCCCAAGGCTCTTCTGGGGTAGACGGACGTCGGTTCTTCTGAGCATTCTTCGTCGCATCGGAGCAGTTTCGCTCCCACACGTGCATTTAGAGTTCTCACAAGGGGCTCGAGGAGGTGTGACATGAAGCACGTATGCATCGCGGTAGTCGCCATGATGGCGGCCTCGTTTTCGACGTGACGGGTCGCCGCTCAATACGGCCCGGAAGAGATCGGGGCCGAGGAGTCTCCGATTGTAGATCCGGATACCGAAACCGACGACTCCGAGACCGAGCTCGAGGAGCTCGACGCTATGGATGGGAAGGAGGGAAAGGCCGAGGAACCCGAGGGTGAGCGCAAAGGGCGTGGCTGCGCGGTCGACCCATCTTCATCGATCCCATCCCAGGCCCCGATCAAGGCGCTGCTTTTTGCAGTCGGCCTAATCGCCTTCAGAAGACTTCGGGTAGCTTCGCGCTGTGCGGGACCTTACGCGCCTCGAGGAGCACCGACATGACACACTCGACTCGACTTCACTTTCGCACGGTTCTAGCCGCTGGGTTCCTGATCACGCTCGGCATGACTTCGCCTGCACTGGCCAAGAAAGCAAAAGGCCCCCAGCAGCCCAACATCGTCGTCATCATGGGCGACGATATTGGCTGGTTCAACATCGGCGCGTATCACCGTGGGATCATGTCAGGCAAGACGCCGAACATCGATCGCTTGGCGCGCGAAGGCATGATGTTCACCGACTACTACGCCGAGGCTAGCTGTACGGCTGGCCGAGCCAACTTCATCACGGGCATGATTCCAATGCGCACGGGGATGACCACGGTCGGTCAAGCAGGTTCTCCCTTGGGCCTGCCCGCGGAGGCGCCGACGATCGCTACCGCGCTCAAGGCCATGAGATATGCCACGGGACAATTCGGCAAGAACCACTTGGGTGACCTGAACCAATTCCTGCCGACGGTTCATGGGTTCGACGAATTCTTTGGGTACCTCTACCACCTCGACGCCATGTCGGATCCGTACTGGCCCGGTTACCCGAAAGAGTTGATCGACGACATCGGCCCACGCAACATGGTGCATTCGTGGGCAACGGAGAAAGACAACTCCACCGTACAGACCCGGTGGGGCAAGGTCGGCAAACAGAAGATCAAAGACGCCGGTCCACTTCCACCCAAACGCATGGAGACCGTGGACGACGAGATTCTCAAGCACACCTTGAATTTCATGGACAGGGCGAAGAAGGACAACAAGCCGTTCTTCGTGTGGTTGAACCCGACCCGCATGCACATCTTCACGTTTCTCTCACCCAAGTACAAAGCGCTCGAGGGCAAAGACAACTACGGTCTTCAGGAAGCCGGCATGGCGCAATTCGACGACATCGTCGGGGCCGTCATGAAGAAGCTCGAAGCCATGGGCGTGGCGAAGAACACGATCATTGCGGTGACCACCGACAACGGGACCGAGGTGTTCACCTGGCCGGACGGGGGAAACACACCCTTCAAGGGCGCCAAAGGCATGACGACCGACGGTGGTTTTCGCGTCCTCATGATCGTACGTTGACCTGAGCACATTCCGGCCGACAAGGTCGAGAATGGCATCATGTCCGGCATGGATTGGTTTCCGACGCTGGTCGCGGCCGCGGGCAATCCAAACATCGTGAGTGAGCTGAAAAAGGGCAAACGGTTGGGAAACCGCGAATACAAGGTCCACCTCGACGGTTACAACCAAATGGACATGTTCACGGGCAAGGGGCCGAGTGCGCCTGAAGAGGTCTGGTACTTCGGGGAGTCGACGCTCGGCGCTGTCCGGCTGGGCGACTGGAAGTACACCTTCATCGAACAGCCCGACGGTTGGCCAGGCGCGAAGCTCAGACTGAACATGCCCCTGATTCACAACCTGCGTCGCGATCCGTTCGAACGGTATGCGGATCCTAGTTTTGCAGTCGGCTCACCGGACTGGTTCATGGAGTTTTACGCACGAGAGTTCTGGCGCTTCGTCTTCGTGCAACGTCACGTGGCCGAGCTTGCCAAGACGGCGATTGAGTTCCCACCGATGCAAAAAGGCGCTTCCTTCACTTTGGATGCAGTGAAGGCTCAAATCCAAGAGGCCGTTCAAGCCCGTCATGGACAGTAGAGGCCGAAGTGATTGGCGAGGGTAGTTGGCTCGCTCCGATCTACTCCGCCGCGCTGAGAACGATGTGCAACAGCCAAAACATGAGAAGGCCGGCCGCGAACGCCGGGAACTTCTTGTTTCGGGAAACCGGAAACACCCCCTTGAAGGTGTTGAACATCATGAACCCGGCGAGCGCAGCCGTGAGGATATCGACCACCAAGGGGTGCGGTCGCCGCACGAGGCTCAGGGCATAGCCGCCGGCCACGCCCGCGAGCAGGACCCAGCGCCCCGACTTGACGAAGCGCGCCCCGTAGCCGCCCTGGAGCTCGATGTCGGTGCTGAGCACGTCGAGCGAAAGTGAAACCGCGAAAACCAACGTCAGGATGGCTGTCGGGGGAAGCTCGAGTCCGAGCGTGAAGACCATGAGCCCGTCGTAAAGGAAGAAGACCCCTAGGTACGCATGATATCGCGTCGGGTGGGTGTGCCTTGGCGGCTGGAACAGAACGTCCAGTCCGTAAAAGACGACGAAGCCAAGCAGCGCGACGAAGTAGATGCGCGGACCGACAAGCCCGTCGGACGCATCGAGGCTCGGGATGAGATGGAGAAACACGTAGGCGACCGAAAGCCCCCCGCTGAACGCATCCTGTCGTTCGGGGTGCTTGCGAAGCTTGAAGACCCGAGGCGAGATCACGTGTGCGGCGCCGAGGATGAGCGCGACCATGAGAATCTCCCACCGCTCGGACATCGCCTCAAAAGACATCGGACAATCCTTTCGGGGGCCCTTGCCCTGACGCTCCGCTGAGCAAGATTACCTACGGAGCTCCCAAGTCACCCGGCGCGTGGACCCGACTCATGGATCGGATACGCTAAGCCCTCGATGTCTGCAACACTGCTGACGGTTCTGGCGCTGGCGATCGTCCACCTGGCCGCCGGCACCACGGCGGCACTCGGTTACCGGTGGCGGCCGAGAGCGCTTTCCGCCGCGTCCGGCGTCAGCGTCGCCTACGTCTTTCTCGATCTGATGCCCGATCTGGCGGAGCAGCAGAGCCTCATCGACCGCGAGGGTTTGTTTCCGGGCCTCGACCGGCACATTTATATTCTGGCCCTCGTCGGGCTCACGGTGTCGTTCTGGGTGGAAACGGCTTCACGCGAGTCGCGTCGTCGGCGTCGAGCCATCGGCGAGCCGGACCAAACAGGGACCGCTACCTTCTGGCTCAGCATCATTTCCTTCATGATGTTGAACGCGGCGATAGGATACGCCGTCGCCAGTCCGGGCGACCGGGCAGTCGAGCCGCTGTGGATGTTCGCGGTGGCGATGGGCCTGCACTTCCTGGCGAATGATCATTCACTGGTCGAGCATCACGGGGAGCGGTACCAACGCATCGGGCGGTGGCTGCTCGTCGCAGGGCTGATCACCGGCTGGCTGATCGGAACCCTACCCGCAGTCGAGATCCGACCAGATATTCTGGCACTCGTCCTTGCCTACATCGCCGGCGGAACGATCATGAACATCCTACGCCACGAGCTCCCCGACACCGACCGTTCCGGCGATGTCCTCGCCTTTGCCACCGCGGCTGCGGTGTACGGCGCGCTGCTGCTTTCCCTGTCGGCGGCCGGCTGACGCCGAGCGTTTGACGCTCAAACCACGCGCAGCGCCCCCCAAACCTTGCGCACACGCTCCGACAGGTCATCGATCGAGTCGAAGTTTGGGACACGTGTCCCGAGTTGATCCGTCCGCTCGGATTCACTGGGGTTTAGCCAGGTCTCGGCGTCGAGACCATTTCGCGTAATCGCTACTGAATCATGCGAAACAAGGTGGTCTGACGACGGTTCGATTCCCACCGCCTCCGCCAAACAAGCGCAATGATTGCGGACAGTTGGCGTCCAAGCTCATATGTCATAAATGGTCGTGCTAATCGGGCGAAGTCAACCTCACGGCCATCGCCTGCCCACCGACTGCCGCCCCCGTGGCCTTTGTTTCGGTCGACTCACTGAGCGGTGCGGGTCCCAGCAGGACGTGCAGCACTGGGATGTCGCGGTGAGCGAGTGAGAACGGCCGTCACGCGCCGTTCTACGGGATGCGCTCGCGCCAATATCCGGGCTTCCGTCTCACGTGGGCGAAAGCGATTACAACGAGCTGGTCGGGGAGATTGACGATCAGAACTTTGTAAGGGAACTGGCGAAGCAGAAGACGGCGCACCGGCATCGACTCCGACGCCACCTCAACGGCCCCCGCCTGCGGAAACGCTCGGGCATGGCGAACGATTGTCCGGTATTCGAGGGCCAAGGCCTCCGCGAATGCCGGACCTTGGCGTCTGTAATAACGGAGCGCATCGGCGAACTCCTGCCGGGCCTCAGCAAGAACTTGAAGCTTTTTCATGCGCCTTTAAGGATGGACGAGATTTCCTCGTTGATCTCGTCCCAGTCGTGCAAGACGGCGGTACCGTCTTCGAGGCTTTTCACACGCCGGGCGATTTCCTCACGCCAGGCGGCCTCGACCTCTTCAGGAGTAGCGATGCCCTCCGAGCTGGAAAGCTCGGCGACTACGAGCGCTCGATCCTTCGGGTCTAGCTTGAAAGCTTCTTCGAGAATCTTTTCGACCGGCCAGCTCACATAGATAGTCTACCTCAGACGGCCCTACCCTGCATCTGGGCGCGTCGCTCATCACTATCGCTGCGGGGACCACAATGCAGCTCGGAGCTCACCGAGTCGGTGTCGAAGGTCGAGCAGCCAAGCGTCGGAGCCTCACAAATCCCAACGCCAGGAACTCGACGGCAATCTGTAGGAAGGCGAGCGGAGGCTAGCGTTCCCGGTTCCTGCGGCACGCGTCCGTGCGACGAGTATCGCGAGTACGCCGATCGCGTCCCCCGTTGGTTCCCCCGCCCTACCCCCCTTGGTCACCTTCGGGCCCGGCGGGAAGGGGGCGATTAAACCGCTTCGGAGTTCAGGAACACGGTCGGAGTCATCGAGCATCCACGCCCGAGTCGATGCCGAGCTCGCGGAGGACGTCCGGGGTATCGACGTCGAGGCGGATCGCCGTGCTTTCCACTTCCACGTGGCAAATCGCTTCGGAACACCGGTTAAAAAGCCCCTTGCCCCCGACGTCCCCAGCGAGCCCGAGAAGCTCCGGGAAGTGCCTCGAGCTCCACAAGATGGGATTGCCACGCTTCCCACCGACGCTCGGGATGAAGATGCTGCGCTCGTCGGCCTCGGTAAAGGCATGGATGAGCCGGTCGACCACCTCGGTGCCAACCCAAGGCATGTCGGCGAGCACAATGAGCGCTCCGTCGAAGTCTTTGCCGAGCGTGCTGATGCCTGTGCGAATCGACGTCCCTATGCCCTCCTCGTAGTCCTGGTTGTGCACGAGCTCGACCTTTCGACCCGAGAGGGCTTCGCTGATGCGTTCGGACTGGTGGCCCGTGACGATGAGGATGCGATCCACGCGGCTGCGTTCGAGCGCTTCAACGACGCGCACGACCATCGGGGTCCCCTCGATCGAAAGCATGAGCTTGTTGATGTCACCCATGCGGCGCGACGATCCCGCCGCAAGCACCACGGCGGCGACGGTCTTTTGGGTGGGGAGGCGGGTTCGGCTACGAGGCATGCGCTGGACTGGAGGCGACTGACGGAGGCCGCAGAAGCGCTTGCGTCACCTGGGCTAGGACCGAAATGGCGATCTCCGCGGGGGACTGGGAACCGATCGGTAGGCCGACAGGCCCGTGGAGTCGCTGGAGCGACTGATCGGTGAATCCCAGCTTGGCGAGCCGGCCCAATCGCGAGGCGTGGGTCTTCTTGCTGCCCAGGCAACCGATGAAGAAAGCATCGCTACGAAGCGCCATGCCGAGCGCCGGCTCGTCCAGCTTCGGATCGTGCGTCAACGTGACGACTGCGCAACGCGCGTCGAGCTCCAACGCTCGCAACGCTTCGTCGGGCCATTGATCGACGAGCCGCACCCCTGGAAATCGCTCGGCTGCAGCAAATCGGGATCGCGGATCCACGACGATGACCTCGTAGCCCGCAAGCGCCGCCATCATGGACAGGGGCTGCGCAATGTGCACCGCCCCCACCAGGATCATTCGAAGCGGGGGATTGAACGGCTGGTAGAAAAGGCGCGTTCCCCTTTCGGACTCCCCGAGGATCGGTCGATCGAGGCGAAGCGCCGTCTCGACGTTCGCCCGCTCCGTGTCGTTTCCACC
>CAMYJN010000113.1 GCA_947258625.1 uncultured Polyangiaceae bacterium
CGTTGAACATCCACGCGGGCAACCGAGTTGAGATGCCTCTCGATGGAGCGATCACGATGACCGACAGCCAGCTCGTGGTCGATGGGACTCCGAGCGAGCCGGTCGTCCTCGAGCCGGTTGCCGGGGCGGCCTACTGGAACCGCATCCTTCTTCGGGGCAGAGGCGCGGGCGTCACGAGAATCTCAAACGCGATGCTACTATCCGCGGGCTCTAGCCCAACATCCGGCGCTGCGACCTCGCGTGCTGCGATTACCGTCGAGCCCAACGGAGGCAATCCCGCAACCCCAGCTATCGCGAACACCGTGATCGCCGGCAGCAACGGCTACGGAATGACCTTCGCAGACACGACCCATTGCGGCGGCGCGTGCAATGACAACACGGTCATCGGCTCGCGCTTTTCCGCGGTTCGGATGCACGGAAACTTCGTCGGACGCTTTGGCACAGGCAACTCGCTAGCCGGAAACAACACGACCGGCACCTTCGGCCACGACGGGTTCTGGGTCGTCGGCGATCTGGTCAACACGACCGCGACCTGGCCCCGGAATGACGTTCCGTACATGATGCACGGCGACTTCGAGCTCCGGCAGTCAAATCCGTTCGATCCGGTACCGATTTGGACCATCGAGCCCGGGAGCGAGCTTCGATTCGCCAGCGATCGACGCCTTCGAGTAGGCGAGGGCAACGACGGTGTTCTCGATGCCCAGGGCGCGAGCACCGATTCGATCACCTTCACGAGCATGGACATTGCCACGCCCACGTTCTGGCGTGGCATTGACTTTGCGCAGGGCTCAGACGGATCGATTCTCGACCACGTGATCGTTTCCTACGGCGGACGCAGCGCCAACACAGGCAACGTCAACTTCCGCAGCGGCTCGGTGGCGACCATCGGCGTGGTCACGTTGACGCATTCCGAGGACTACGCCGCGGTGATCTACGACGGCTCTGCTCCGATGTTCACCGGC
This sequence comes from uncultured Polyangiaceae bacterium, assembly GCA_947258625.1. Lineage (GTDB taxonomy): Bacteria > Myxococcota_A > Polyangia > Polyangiales > Houyiibacteriaceae > SG8-38. The sequence continues at coordinate 963 of CAMYJN010000113.1, forward strand.
CCGTCTACCGACCGGCTCTACGTACGCAACGGGCAGGCGACCGTTCCCGGCGCCGGCGACCCGTCTTTCGACTGCGTACGCGACGCAACAGCGGGAACCTGCACGCAGCTCTAGCGCTTCGGAGAGAAGGCTGGCGCGATTGTGCTCACGGAACTGGTGCTTGCACCGTCAGATCCGCTCACCTACGCTCCAGCCTTAGTGCCTGACGAAAAGGAGATCTCCCAAAGGACGCTGGCGGTTCATGGTGGTGAGCCAAGGACGTATCCGTACGACGCCCTGGTCGCCCCAATCACGCAGACGGCCACCTATTCGTTTGCGGACACCGCAGAGCTCATTGCCTATTTCGAGGGGCGAAAAGATCGCGAAGAGTACGGGCGCTACGGGAACCCCTCGGTCCGGCTGGTCGAAGAGAAGCTCGCGGCTCTCGAAGACACGGAGGACGCGGCTGCCTTCGCAAGCGGCATGGCCGCCATGACCTCTACGATTCTGGCGCTCGTCAAGTCCGGGTCCCACGTGATCCTGTTCGCCGACTGCTACCGTCGCACGCGTCAGTTCGTCACGACTTTCCTCGACCGCTTTGGGGTTTCGAACACGCTCATCCCGCCTGCGGACGTAGGGGCGTTGAGGGCGGCCATTCGACCGGAGACGCGTTTGGTGATCGCGGAGGCGCCGACCAATCCCTACCAGACCGTTCCCGACCTCGAGCAGCTCGCTGAAATTTGCCGCGCGAAGAAGGTCAAGACCCTCATCGACAGCACCTTTGCGACGCCCGTCAACTTCCGGCCCGCAAACTTCGGAATCGACATCGTGGTGCACAGCGCAACCAAGTATCTAGCGGGCCACAACGACGTGCTCGGAGGTGTCGTGGCGGGGAAGGCCGGGATCGTTTCCCTGGTTCGGGACCTGAGAAGCGTCTTTGGCGCCTGCCTCGATCCGCACGCGGCCTATCTGGTCCACCGCGGCATCAAGACCTTGGCCCTTCGTGTCGAACAGCAAAATGCCTCTGCGCAGGCGCTTGCCCAGCGCTTGGAGCAGCACCCGCGGGTGCGCCGGGTTTGGTATCCGGGACTACCGTCTCACCCCAACCACGAGACGGCCAAGCGCCTGATGACCGGCTTCGGCGGCGTGGTGACGTTCGAAGTCGACGCCGATCTCGACGGGACCAGTCGTGTCGTCGACGCCTGCCGGATCCCGAGAATCGCGCCGAGCCTGGGCGGTGTGGAGTCTTTGATCGAGCAGCCCGCCCTGATGAGTTATTTCGAGCTCAGCACCGAAGAGCGCGAGGCGATCGGCATCCGGAACAACCTCATTCGCTACGCGGTGGGCATCGAAGACACGGGGGAGCTGATCGCGGATCTGGTCGCTGCCCTGGACCGGACGGCCTGAGGCATCCCTTTGACACTGCGATTCGCCTCACAAAACAGCGCTGGAACTCTTTCTCCTTACTGGCACCCGTCCGTCTCCGGCCTGTGGATGAAGTGCGCAAGTACGCGAAATCTTTATTGACGCGCCTAGGCCCCTAGATATACTGGGCGGCCAATGGGGAAAGAATCGATGACGAAGTCGGAGCTCATCGACGCTGTAGCCCAGCGGACGAAGATCACCAAAAGCCGAGCTGAACAGGTCGTAAACTGCGTCTTCAATTCGATGACGTCGGCGCTCGAGCAGGGGGAGGGGATCGAAATCCGCGGCTTCGGTAGCTTCACGGTGCGTGAGTACAAGTCGTACAGCGGGCGGAACCCGCGTACGGGGAGGCCGGTCCCGGTTCCCGAAAAACGACTGCCGTTCTTCAAGGTCGGCAAAGAGCTCAAAGAGCTCGTCAACGGCGGCGTCGCCGACACCGCCGACGCCGGCGAATAGAGGCTGACGATGAAACCCGAAGCGCAGCTCGCCGAGCTCAAGCGCGGTGTGGTCGACGTGCACGTCGAGTCAGAGCTCCTCGAGCGACTGAACACGGGAAGGCCACTCAAAATCAAAGCTGGGTTCGACCCGACCCGACCGGATTTGCATCTCGGTCACACGGTGCTGCTCAACAAGATGCGGCAGTTTCAAGAGCTGGGGCACGAAATCGTCTTCATCGTTGGAGACTTCACCGCGCAAATCGGTGACCCCTCCGGACGGAGCAGCACGCGTCCCGTACCTACGCGCGACGAGATTCTGAAAGGCGCGCGCAGCTATGCTGATCAGGCATTCAAGATTCTCGACCGGGACCGAACGCAGATCGTTTACAACAGCGAGTGGCTCGGCAAGATGGCCTTCGACGACGTCATTCGGTTGGCTGGCAAGTACACGCTGGCGCGCATGATGGAGCGAGATGATTTCAAGCGGCGCTGGGCGGAACACCAGAGCATTTCGCTTCACGAGCTTCTGTACCCGCTTGCCCAGGCGTACGATTCCGTGGTCCTCGAGTGCGATGTCGAGCTTGGTGGAACGGACCAACTCTTCAACCTGCTCGTCGGTCGGGAGATCATGCGCGAGATGGGGCAGCGACCTCAAATCGTGATGACCACCCCGATCCTCGAAGGGATCAACGCGCGCTTCGAAGCCGAAAAAATCGTCGGTGCCAAAATGAGCAAGTCGCTCGACAACTACGTCGGTGTGGCCGAGCCGCCCAAGGAGCAGTTCGGCAAGCTGATGAGCATCTCCGATGACCTCATGTGGCGCTACTACGAGCTGCTCTCGTCGGAACCAAGCCTCGAGGTCGAACGGCGAAAGCGCGCCTGCGCCGCCGGCAAGATGAACCCGCGCGATGCGAAGATTGCGCTTGGCAAAGAGATCGTGACCCGCTACCACGACGCGGAGCATGCCAACGCCGCCGAAGCTTCGTGGCTGGCCCAGTTCTCGAAGCGTCAGATCCCGGACGATATGCCCGAGCACGAAGTCGCGCTCGACGAGGACGCCGTCTGGGTACCCAAGCTCCTGAGCGACATCGGTTTGGTGAAAAGCTCGAGTGACGGCCGCCGCCGAATCCAGCAAGGCGGCGTCGAGATCGACGGCGATCGCGTCACCGACCCCCAAGCCAGGCTCCCCAAAGGCCGCTACATCATCAAGGCCGGCAAACGCAGCTGGGCCACCGTCACCCTCAAGTAGGGGACACTCTCCGGGCGGCCAACCCTCCGTAATCACTACCTTCCCCCGCGAAAGATCGCAGGGCTCCATCGGCGATCAGGTGCCGAGATCACGGCAGGGCGCTGCGATCGTTCGCTGGGAAACCGTCTGATTTCAAGGGGTTGGACACCCGGAGAGTGTCCCCTTGACCAGGTAAGATTTACGTCGTAAATGTTTGGGGATGGCTAGGGCGGCTTTGACGGTGGAGGAGCTGGATGCGTTTCGGGGGCGCGCGGTGGCGGCGGCGACGAAGCTGTTCGCGGAGCGTGGGTACGCTGGGGTGACGCTTCGCTCGTTGGCCAAGGCGCTCGGCGTGAGTCCCATGACGCCGTATCGGTACTTCGAGAACAAGGAAGAGCTGTTCGCCAGGGTGAGGACCGAAGCGTTGCGGAGGTTTGCCGATGTCCAGCGTGACGCGATCGCGGGGATCGACGACCCCGAGGAAGTGCTGCGGATGCTGGGCAGGGCGTACGTGCGCTTCGCGCTCGATGAGCCCGACGCCTACCACACCATATTCGATATCTTGCAGGCGCAGGCCGGCACGTATCCCGAGCTCGAGTCCGAGCAAGCGCGCGCGTTCTCCTATCTTCACGCCGCGGTGACGGCGGCGGTGGACGCGGAGCTCATGCAAGGAGAGCCTCTGCAGCGCGCACACGTCCTTTGGGCTCAGGTTCACGGGCTGGTCTCGCTGCACCTCGCAGGCAAGCTCGTGATGGGCTGCAACTTGGATGAATTGATTTCATCGGTCTTTGAAAGGCCGGAAGCCGCGCAGTGAAGCGCGCGTAGGAGAGAGAAATGCGCATCGGTACATCGTATAAACAACACCCCGGCCTCGCAGAGAGTTGGGACGCAATCGTGATTGGGTCGGGCATCGGCGGTATGGCCGCAGCCGCCACTCTCTCCAAGCTCGCCGGAAAGCGTGTGCTCGTCCTCGAGCGGCACTACACGGCCGGTGGCTTCACGCACACGTTTCGCAGGCCAGGCTACGAGTGGGACGTAGGGGTCCACTACATCGGAGACGTGTCCCACCCACGCGCGACCTCGCGACGCCTCTTCGACTTCATCACGGATGGTGAGCTCGACTGGGCAGACCTAGGCGAGGTTTACGACCGGATCATTCTGGGTAACGACGCGTACGACCTGGTCAAGGGGCTAGAGAACTTCCGCGCGCAGCTGCACGAGTACTTCCCGGCCGAAAAGGACGCGATCGACCGCTACTTGGAGAAGGTCATCGCGACCGTCAGGAAGGCGCAGATGTTCTTCGCGGAAAAGGCGGTGCCTCCTTTTGTCTCCAAGCTGTTCGGCGGGATGATGCGCCGAGGCATCACCAAAGAAGCGTTTCGGACGACACGGGAGGTCCTCGAAGAGATCACCCAGAACCAAGAGCTCATCGGCGTGCTGACGGGGCAGTTCGGGGACTACGGGCTGGTGCCGTCCGAGAGCTCGTTTTTCATCCACTCGATGGTCGTCGCCCACTACTTGCGGGGCGCGGCCTATCCGGTTGGGGGTTCATCCCGAATCGCCGAAAGCATCCTCCCTGTGATCCAACGCTCGGGCGGAGAGGTCGTGACCAACGCAGAGGTGACCGAAATCATCGTCCACGACGAACGAGCCGTCGGGGTCCGGCTGGCGGACGGGCATGAGCTCCGCGCTCCAGTCGTCATCAGCAATGTGGGCGTCATCAATACATTCGAACGACTGGTGCCCTCCGACTTGGCGGAATCCATTGGATACGCGGCGAAAGCGAGGGACCTCGGCGCATCGGTCGCACACCTCTCGCTCTACGTCGGCTTGAAGGGCACCACCGAAGAGCTTCAACTCGAGAAGACCAACCTCTGGTGCTATCCGGACCACCGCCACGAAGAGAACTTCAAGCGCTTCCTGGCGGACGTCAACGCGCCGTTCCCCGTCGTCTACCTGTCGTTTCCCTCGGCCAAGGACCCGGATTTCAAACGGCGGTACCCAGGGCGCTCGACCATCGAGGCCATCACCCTGGGCTCCTACGATTCGTTCCGGCGCTGGGAAAACACATCGTGGAAGAAGCGCGGCGCGGAGTACGACGAGCTCAAAGCGAGCCTCTCGGAGCGGCTGCTCGACACCATCTACAAACGCGCCCCTGCCACGCGGGGTCAAGTCGAGGTTGCCGAGCTCTCGACGCCTCTCTCGACCAAGAACTTCGCCGCCCACCCCGAGGGCGCGATCTACGGTCTATCGCACGACGCGCACCGATACGCGCAGCGATGGCTTCGGCCTCAGACGCCGATCAAGGGCCTCTATCTCAGCGGCGCCGACGTCGTTTCGGCTGGCGTCGTGGGCGCGATGATGGGTGGCTTCATCTGCACTTCCGCGGTGCTCAAGGGCAACGTGCTCGGTCAGGTGCTGAAACACCAGGCGCAAACGTTGCGCGACAAAGCGCCGGCTCCGCACAAACCTGCGCCCGCCTAGGTGCGCATTCGTCTCGCCGCATCCGCCGGATTCGGTATGCTACGCGGGCTATGATTCCACTCGAGCTCGAGCACGCGGTTTGGGAGCAGGTCTACATGGTCGCTCCGCTCACCATCGTTGGGACCCGCGAGCCAGACGGCACGTACGACCTGGCGCCAAAGCACTTGGCGATTCCGATGAGTTGGGAAGACCACTACGGTTTCGTATGTACGCCGTCCCACGCAACCTACGCCAACGCCAGGCGGGAGGGGTGCTTCACGGTGAGCTTCCCGAGGCCCGATCAAATTCTGCTGACGAGTCTTGCGGCGGCCCCCCGATGCGACGACGACCACAAGTACGCACTACAGGCCATTCCCACGATCTCGGCCACGAAGGTCGACGGGGTACTCTTGGAGAACGCATACCTGCACTTCGAGTGCGAACTCGACCGCGTCATCGATGACCTCGGCGAAAACAGCCTCATCATCGGCCGAATCGTCGCGGCAGCGGTCGCGGAGGACGCCTTGCGGGACTCGGACCGTGACGCACAGGAGATGATCGCCCATTCGCCCTTGCTCGCGTATTTGCACCCCGGGCGATTTGCCGAAATCGTTCA
>CAMYJN010000114.1 GCA_947258625.1 uncultured Polyangiaceae bacterium
CAAGACGCAGTGTGCGCCAACGACCGAGCCGGCCGACACGTGTGCGAAATGCCAGACTCGCGTACCTTTGCCGAGTTGCGCGCCGTCGTCGACGATCGCCGTTGCATGAACGAACGGAGCGCTCATCAGCGTCCACCTGGGGGCTCTATGCGCGCGCCTCCCTGGGCTAGAGACGCTGAGCCACCCTCGAGCGCTCGAACGACGTGAAGACCCGAGACGCCGCGCTCCGACTGGAGGTAGGACGAACCGGTGGCGCTGACGGCTTTGGGGGAAGGCGCGTGCGTGGCCACAACGATGGCGGCCACCGCTGGGTCCTCCAGGATGACCCGAAGCTCGGCGTCGGGAATGGCCGCGTAGTTGCGAACGTGGTTCTCGCCCCAACCGCCTGCCCCCACGACGGCGACCCCTGCTGCTTCTGATCGACTCACGCGACCCCCCGCTTCATCGGGTCAGCTTAGCAGGACGAGCGCTCCACTCCGAAACTTGTGCCCGAACTACGGAGCGTCAGCGCAGCATCGCGCGGCATTCCGACACGTATTGCCCCTCGCCGAGCTTCACACAGTTTTGATAGGCCTGCCGTGCGCCTTGCCGATCGCCCCGCATCTGCCGGGCGGCGCCAAGCGTGATCCAGGCTAGCGCATTCGATGGATCCACCGCGGTCGCGCGTTCGGCAAGCTCAGACGCCTCTCGCGTGTGGCTCCTCGCCAACATCAGGCGAGCAAGCTCGGCCAGCGCAGGGCTCGAGTTGGGCTGGATCTCGATGGCGCGTCGATATGCAGCCACAGCCCTCGCGCCCCGCTTGAGACGACGAGCCAGCTCGAGCTGTGCCTCGTATGTGTCAAGCGCCCCGGTTGAAGGGTAGATGGTGCTCGGTGGGTCGGCGGTCGACGGTTCCGGGACAAGAACGGGTTCTGCTACTGGCGCCGGCACTGGCGCTGTCACTGGCGCTGGCGCTGCCACTGGCGCTGGCACTGGCACTGGCACTGGCGCCGTCACTGGCGCTGAGACGGACACTGGCGCTGAGACGGACACTGGCGCTGTCGCCGCCACCGGGGCGGGTTCCCCCACCGACTTCCAATACGCCAGGGCGACCACACCGCCGCCAAGCACCAAGATCAATAGCGCCCAAGGCAACATCGATGGCCGAGAATCCGCTGAAACGACCGCCGTTGGCGGAGTTGCGCCAGGCGTGTGGAGGTTCGCCTCGGCGGCATCCTCCTCGAAGACCTGCTCGTACGTGAGCGGCGGCGGGTCGACGTCGGGAGGCTCGTGATAGTCGACGATGGCATCTCGGTGCTGGTCCACGTCCGGCAACGCCGCTTGGACGATGGGGCCGGCGCCGGGGGGCGATGAGCGCACGAACGCAGCCGGGGGCGGATCGGAGTCGATCGCGACGATCGCCTCTTCGACCTCGGGGTCCTGGCGCAGCTCTTCGAGCGAATGATCCCACCGCCCGACTTCAACGGTCTCGCGACCCGATATTTCTTCGATCGCTTTGATCTCCGGAACACGACCGGACCAATTGAGATTCGTTCCGCCCTTGTACATCGAGCTTTCCGGCCGCGCTGCCTGGAAACCGCCAAGCGTATTTCGCCGTGACCGAGGTGGCAGCGGTGGCGGCGCCGGCTGCCATCCCGATCCGACCTCGAACGGCGCCTCGCCCGCGGGCGCAACGGAGGTCGGCGGTTCCGACGGCGTAATGATCTCATCCACCGAAACCGACCGGTCGCTGGAAACCGGCGAGGGAAAGGAAACGGGTGTGGACATTCGGTCGGACCGGCGCCCCGGCGCTGGCTCTACGGCCGTTGCTGGCACCGCCTCGGTGCCCGACTCGCCTGGCAAGGGGGGCGAAGCGGGCACGGCGATCGGAGCCCGCGGCAATCCCGCAGGCCCAGGAATCGTGTGCATCGCTTCTTTGGGTGGTGGGGGCGACGAGTGAACCGATACCTCGGTCAGGACCGGAATGCTGCCTTGATCTCGCCCAACCTCCCGGACCATGCCTTCGAAGTACAGGTCCACGACCTTTCTAAGTGCTTCGACGTGGTCTCCTCCGTGTGCGAGCAGGATTTCATCGATCGTCCGCTGTCCGTCGATCAGCCGAAGCATTTCATTCTGCTCGTCGGGCATTTCCTGCAGCCCCTCGCGGAGCACTTCGGCGTCCACCTCGAGCAAAGTGTCGAATGGAGGCAAGAGCTCCGATAAGCGGCTCCACTCATCGAGCCTTCGCATCCCTTCCATCAGAAGAGCCTGCGTCGTTCGGTGAACGGTACGCTCACTCAGACTCACGCGTCGGAACTCGAGGTCGAAAGTCCCCTCACGCCAGAGCAGATGCCGGTAGACTGCGTCCTCACCAACGAGATCTTCGACCGTGGCGTTGATGACTGCACCGGAATCGAAGGAGATCATGCCTTCCTGCCCGTCGTCGGCCACGAGCGTGAGCACGCCGGACTTGCGGCTGACGTCGATCGTTTGCAGCAGGTCGACGACGCTCATTTCGGAAAGCGAGCCGCTGAATCGGGTCCTCGAGTCGCTGCTTCGGTGCGCCAACCCTGCGCGCGCCTGACGCGCAAGCTCGATGCCGACTCTTGCGATCACCTCACGGATGTAGATCGGCTTCGTCAGGTAGTCTTCGATTCCGAGCTCCAGGCCTCGGATCTTGCTTTCGATCGACCCGTCGCTGGATAGGAACATGAACGGGATCTCGGCCCAATCCGCGTTCTGCCGCAGCTGCTCGACGAACTCGAAGCCATTCATGTCGTTGAACGTCGTGTCCGACAGGATCAAGTCCGGCTTGTTGGCGTGCAAGATCTCGAACGCCTTGCCAACACTGGGACAGCCGGCCACGTTGTAGCCGGCGTTCCGTAGGCTCACCTCGAGCACACGGAGACTTCGGGGATCGGCATCGACAACGAGGAGGTTCTGCTTGGTCACTGCAACCTTTGTTCAGCGTGAGTGTGCGAATGGGCACAGTCGCATGTCAAGGATGCCTTCCGATGCCCAACGTGATAAATTGACATGGATTCGATGAGAAGGCTCGGAGGCATCGCAGGCGTGATCATTGGCGCAGTACTCGTGCTGGCCGCCTGCGAGAAACCCCAGCCCGCGATGGACTTCCAGCGTGCGGATCCGAATTTTGGAGGCCTACAGGGTGGCAAGACGATCCGGGTCGTTGGCGAGAACCTTCGATTGGACATTGGCTACGCCGTCTATTTCGGCCAGCTGCGCTCCCCGCAGGTGTCGATTCAGAACGACAAAGCGCTGCTTGCGGTTACTCCGCGGCAATGGACCCCTGGGACGGTGGACGTGACCATCCGCGCGGACAACGGATCGGTCTTCGTGATCCACAAAGCCTTCGAGTACATCAACCAAAGGGGCCAACTCTTGGAAAGCCCGCAAGAGCCGTAACCCTCAGGGGCCAGCATCCACCGCCGCATCGGGTGTCGGCGTGCACACGCCCGCAAGGCAGGACAGTCCCACGTCACACTGCGCAGTCCGAGTGCATGGTTCGTCGAGCTGTTTAGGGCGAATGTCGCTCCCGCACGCGAGCAAGACCAGGGAGAACGGCAGCCAGCAAAGTGGGCGCTTCATCGGAGCGACGATAGCGCAGGCCTCGATTCTAGACCACGCCCGCGCTCGCAAACGCTGCTAGGCTCCGGCGGTGGATATCCGGCTGCTGATTCCGGAGCTCTTCGAGAAGCTCAGCCTCATCGCAACCGCAGGCCTTCTTGGAGTGCTCGTCCCGCCGCTGCGCAACCGCCTTCTGGGCGTAGGCCAGCCACGCGATATTGCTGTCGTCGTCATCTTTGGGCTGCTGTTTTCGCTCTGGGGCTCGACGATGGGGTTTGAGTGGCTGGGCTATCATCTCAATCTCCGCGCAATTGGGATCATGATCGCGGGCGTTCTGGGGGGGCCCCGCGCTGGCGCGGTGACCGGGCTGCTCGGAGGTGGGTTTTACGTCACCCGCGTCGCTCCGGAGGCATTCCCCTGGGCCATGGTCGCGTCGTTCCTCGACGGCTGGTTGGCCGGCCGAATGTCGGTTCGGCGGGAGCAGATGTTCGTCGGCTGGCGCGTGCTGGGCTCGGCAGCGGTCGTTCAAATCCCTGGCTTGACGGTGACAGCCGCTGGGATGGCGTTTTCCGGCGCGGATCCCATCCACGCACTGCCATCGCTCGCCGCCCAGCTTGCAGGGGTCGCCGTTGGCGTTGCCCTATTCATCAATGTTGCCCTCGTTGTGATCTCCCGTCAGGAACAAGCCGTGGCGCTGGTCGAAGCACAGGCTGCCGCGAACGCCCTGTCGCTCAACGCGTTGCGCAGCCGCCTGGAGCCACACTTCTTGTTCAATACGCTCAACACGCTTCGTGCAACCATTCGCAGGGATCCAGAGCAAGCACGAAACCTGGTGTCGGACCTCGCCGATCTGTATCGGTATCTGCTCCACCATCCGCACGACGCGTCGGTAATCAACGAGGTCGAGCATGCGTGCACTTATCTCGCGATCGAGAGAGCGCGGCTTGGCGACGAACGGCTCGCGGTTCAAACCTCGATCGACGAGAGCGTACGCGATGCGCGCATCCCGGCGCTACTCCTCCAACCAATCGTCGAAAACGCGGTCAAACACGGGATCACGCCGAAGCAGGGTCTCGGCCGAATCACCATTCGAGCATCTGACATGGGCAACCGGTTGCGCATCGAGGTCGAAGACGAAGCGGATGGCCCTCATCGGGGACCATCGACCCAAGGCTCCGGCCTCGCCCTCCAAACGCTCCGGAAGCGGCTCGACCAGCAGTACGACGGAAAGGCCAATCTCCAGCTTTCTTCGCTGGAGCGCGGTACTCTGGTGACCGTGGAGCTGCCCAAACAGTCTGAAATCAAAGGAGAGCCGGCATGAGCATTCGCGCGATCGTCGTCGACGACGAACCTCTCGCCCGCGACGAGCTCCGATTCATGCTCGGCCAGTGCGTAGACATCGAAGTCGTTGGAGAAGCGCGCAACGCGCCCGAGGCGCAGGGGCTCTGCGACCAAGAACGGCCCGACGTTGCGTTTCTCGACCTACGAATGCCCGGACCTGATGGCGTTGCGCTCGCCGAAACGCTCATGGCCAACCATCCCGAGCTCAAAGTAGTGATCGTCTCTGCGCACGACGAAGGCGCCTTGCGAGCATTCGAAGCGCGCGTCGCGGACTACTTGCTCAAACCGGTGCGGCTGGAGCGGCTGCGCCAAGCGGTCGAGCGCGTCCGCGGCGAACCGGGAGGAGCCGAGAGCGGTCACGAGCGATTGGAGCGAATCGCCGTGCGGCGCAAGGATGCCTACGTGGTGCTCGAGCTCGGCGATGTGATCTACTTCGAAGTCAAAGACGAGCTCGTTTGGGCGGTCACCGAAGACGACCGGTTCGCAATCGACAAGACGCTGGCGACCCTGGAAGACGAGCTCGACCCCGACGCCTTCTTCCGGTCACACCGCGGCTTCATCGTCCGCTACGATCGAATTCGAGCGATTGAGCCGACGGGCGCGGGCACGTATCAGCTTCTTCTCGACCACCCGGATGAACCCAAGATCCCCCTCGCGCGCGAGCGCGCGAAGAAGCTCCGAGAACGCATCCCATTTTCCGGATGAGCACACGATCCGGGCCGCCATGATCGAAAATGCTTAGCGTTTGGGCGCTTGGGTGGTAAATCCCGACGGATGAGGGGCCCCGGAATCACTCGCGTGTTCGTGCTGAGCTTACTTGGCGCGGCGCTGGCAATGTCTGCCTGTAAGAAGGGCAAGGATAGCTCCAACGCGGCAGTCGAGAAGCGCGAGCCACCGCCGCCGTCGGGGACGATGAGCTTGCAGGGCATGTATTCGTACATGGCCGATGCGGGAACCTTCGTGGACTGCGCGACAGGGGAACGATGGCCCGTCGCCCAAGAGGGCGACAACGCAACGTTGGAGCGCGCCTACGGTGAGGCCAAGATTGCGCCCGGCGCGCCTCTGCTCGTCACCGTAGAAGGCGGATTGGACTCGAGGCCCAAAGTCGACCGAAGGGGCAAAGAAACGACCCTGATCGTTCAGCGCTTCGTACGCACCTGGCCCAGAGAGACTTGTGGAAGCATGCAAAAGGCCGCTCTAGAAAACACGACTTGGGCGCTGCTCGAGCTCAACGGTAAAACAATCACCGTCGAGGTGAACGATAAAGCGCCCTATCTCGAGCTGAACTCGAAGAAGGCGAGCGCCTATGGCTTTGGGGGCTGCAATCGCTTTTTCGGCTCGTATGAAACCTCCGGGCAATCACTGACGCTCGGCGCCTTGGGTGCAACGCGCATGGCCTGCCCCGAAGGCATGGACCAAGAGCAAGAGCTCTTCACCGCGCTCGGGACGGTCACGCGCTACGAAATCCACGGCTCCAAGCTCATGCTGTTCGCGGACAAGAAGCTAGTGGCACGATTCGAGGCCAGAGCTCCGGCGGAGTGACGCTTGCTTTCGGCGAGCTGGAGCTGGTTGCAGATCGGGTGAGGACGGTGGCAATTTCAGCGTCAGTGCCAGCGTCAGTGCCAGCGTCAGTGCCAGCGTCAGCGTCAGTGCCAGTGCCAGCGTCAGTGCCAGCGTGAGCGTCGGAGTCGCCGGGGTATCGACATAAGGGGGCCTGGGCGGTACGACCGTCGTCATGAAGATCGGAATCGTCTCCATCAATGTCGGCGGACCCTCCACCGCCGAGAGCATGGTCGAGGTGGTGCAGCATGCAGAGGCGGCTGGTATCGAATCGGTTTGGACCTTTGAGCACGTCGTCGTCCCCACTGACTACGAGTCGAAGTATCCGTATGCCCGCTCCGGGAAGATGGGGATTCCGCCGGAGGCTTGGTTTCTCGATCCACTGATTTCGTTGGCACACGTCGCCGCTGCGACGAAGACGATTCGATTGGGAACCGGGGTCAACATTTTTCCCCAGACCAATCCGCTTCTCTTTGCGAAGCAGGCCGCCAGCCTCGATGCGCTAAGCGGCGGACGGCTCACGCTAGGCCTCGGCATCGGCTGGCTCGCCGAGGAGTACGCCGCAATGGGCACGCCCTTCAAACGGCGCGGCGCGCGCTTTGACGACTATCTCGCGGCGGTGAAGAAGGTCT
>CAMYJN010000115.1 GCA_947258625.1 uncultured Polyangiaceae bacterium
TCGGAACGCCGCGGATGCCATACTTCGAAGCGGTGCCAGGGCTCTCGTCGATGTCGAGATGGGTCACCTTGACCTTGCCAACATACTCGTCCGCAAGTTGGTCGATGAGCGGCGCGATCTGCTTGCACGGCCCACACCAGACCGCCGAAAAATCGACGAGCACGGGGTCGTCCGATTCGAGAACCTCCGTGTCGAAGTTCAGGTCGTTTACTGCGTGTACGTTTGCGCCAGCCATCTCAGCTCCTCTTGGGGTTGTTCGAGATGCTGTAGTTAAGGACGCAGCGTGGGCTTGTCAACGTGGCGCCTCGCGCGGCTACCGCGTAAACCCCCACCATGGTAGGCTTTTTCGTGACCTGCCACACGCTGTTGGGGGCCTCGAGACGACCATGAAAGCCGGCCTTTTCATCGCCACTGCACTGCTCTACGCACTCGCCTGCGTCCTCTATCTGTTGCTGTTGACGCGTGGTTCGGACAAGGGGCAACGAGTGCCCGGGACCGTGTTCGTGGCCGCCCTCGGCGCGCATCTCGCCTTCCTCTTATTAGAAGCGCCAGCCCCTGGCGAGTTGCCGCTGGCCGACATCGCGCAGGTCTTGAGCGTTTCGTCTTTCGGCATTGGCATTGCGTTTCTGCTGGCTTCCTATCGCTTCGACGTCACGATCTTGGGCGCGTTCGTTGCCCCGCTGTCACTCATGCTTTTTCTTGCATCCGGGCTTGGCAGCAGCTACGCGCCGGTGCCTCCGAGAGTGCAATCGGTCATGCTGACGCTTCACATCGCGGCCAACGTGGTGGGCTTGATCGCGTTCGCACTCGCTTTCGCGGCGGCTGTCGCGTACGTGGTTCAGGAAGGGCTTCTTCGGCGCCGCCAGCTGAGCGGGGTCTTCCAGCGACTGCCATCGCTCGACGTCCTCGATACGATGGGCCTGCGAGCTGTCTTGGTGGGCTTTCCACTTCTGACGTTTGGCATGATCACGGGCACCTTTTGGCTGCTGCGCGCCGGCGGCTCGGAGTTCTACATCAGCCAAGCGCTCGGGCTGGTGGCCTGGGCCATCTTCGCAGGCGTCATCATCCTTCGCGTCGCTGCAGGCTGGCGGGGCCGAAAGGCCGCGCTCGGCACGATGATGGGCTTCGCATTCACCCTGCTGGTTCTCGCCGGATATGCGCTCCGCGCCGTAGGAGGCAACGCCTGATGCGCGACTTCGTGGTCGTCGGCCTCTCGCATCGCACGGCACCCGTGGAGGTCCGGGAACGCCTCGCCGTGGCGCCCGATCGCCTCGCGCAAGAGCTGCGCGAATTCGCCAACAGTGGACGCTTCGACGAGGCACTACTCATCTCGACCTGCAACCGTGTCGAGCTCTATGCGACCAGCGTGGACCCGGTCGCAGCCGCTCAAAACGCAAAAGAAGCGTTTGCCGGGCGCCTATCCGAACCAGTCGGGCATGAGGTCCTCTACCAGGAGCGCGGCGTCGATGTCATCCGTCACGTCTTTCGGGTCGCGTCGAGCTTGGACTCCTTGGTCGTTGGAGAGCCACAGATCTTAGGCCAGGTGAAAGAGGCCTTCGAGGCCGCGAAAGGGGCCGGCACGGTAGGCACACTGCTCGGGCGCTGTTTCACGCAGGCCTTTGCAACGGCCAAGCGCGTTCGACGCGAAACCGGAATCGCGGAGGGCACGGTGAGCGTCAGCTCGATCGCATGCGAGCTGGCCAAGAAGATTTTCGGGAACCTCGAAGGCCGCCGGACGCTTTTGCTCGGCGCGGGCGAAATGGGGGAGTCTGCCGCGCGCAGCCTCCGGCAGACCGGAACTCAACTCCACGTCGTCAATCGCAGCGACGAACGCGCACAGCGGCTCGCCGAGGTCTGTGGCGGACGTGCGGTTCCCTACGAACGACTCAGCGTGGAGCTCGCCGATGCCGACGTCGTCATCGCTTCGACCGCGAGCGAGAAGTTCATCTTGACTCCGGAGCTCATGAAGGGGGTCGTTCGAACCAGGCGCCATCGACCGCTTTTCATCATCGATATCGCCGTTCCCCGCGACGTCGATCCGCGGGTAGGCAACATGGACAACGTATTCGTGTACGACGTCGACGACCTCCAGCAGGTTGCGGAAGAGAATCTCTCCGTGCGAGCAAGAGAAGCCGCGCGGGCCGAGCAGATCGTCGAAGAAGAAGTCGAGGCCTTCCTGAGCTGGCGTCGGTCGCTCGAGCTCGCTCCGACCATCGTCGCGCTTCGCAAGCGGTTTGGGCAGATCGCAGCCGAGGAGCTGGAACGAGCGCTGCCGCGACTCGAAGGCGCCAGCTCGTCCGACCGCGCGGTCCTTGAAGCCATGGGCCGATCTCTAGTGAACAAGCTGCTGCACCAACCGATGACCCAGCTCAAAGCTGGCGCCGGCGAGCCCGACGGAGCCTTTCTCATCGATGCGGTGCGGCGTCTGTTTGCGCTCTCGGAGCAAGAAGCGGCGGCCGAAGTCGCCTCCCCGGAAGACTCGAAGGACGCCAGGGTCGGGCAGCTGGCCGCGGCCGGTGCAACCGGGTCGACAGGCGAAACAAAGTGAAACTACGCATCGCAACGCGCAGGAGCAATCTTGCGCTCGTTCAAACGCGTTGGGTCGGCGCCCAGCTTCAGGGTCACTTTCCTGGCCTCAGCGTCGAAGAAGTACACGTCAAGACCAAGGGCGACCGGATTCAAGATCGTCCACTCGCGTTCGTCGGTGGCAAGGGACTGTTCGTGAGTGAGGTCGAGGCGGTGGTCGTCCGTGGCGAGGCGGATTTTGCGGTGCACTCCTTGAAAGACGTTCCAGGCGACGTCCCGCTAGCGGAAGGGATGGGCATTTTGAGCGTGCCCGTCCGTGAAGACCCAAGCGACGTTCTGGTGACCGTCGACGGGACGGATTTAGCCTCGTTGAAACGCGGCGCGAAAGTCGGCACCACTTCCCGCCGCCGCGTGGTGCAGCTGCAGCGCCAACGCCCCGACCTCGGCTTCGTGCCGCTCCGGGGAAACATCGAGACACGCCTCCGCAAGCTTCGCGAAGGGCAATGCGATGCGATCGTATTGGCCGCGGCAGGCCTCGCGCGGACGGGCGTGCTCGCGCAGACGCCCCATGTGGTTTTGCCAACGGATATTTGCCTGCCCGCGGTGGGTCAGGGAGCGCTGGCGATCGAAGGCCCACTCGCGAACGAGACCCTGCATATGCAGCTCAAAGCGATCGAAGATCCGACCGCGCGCATTCAGATCACCGCGGAGCGAGCCATGCTCCAGAAGCTCGAAGGCAACTGCCACTCTTCGATTGCAGGTCATGCAAGCGCGGCTGACGGCAGGCTCCAGCTCGACGCGATGGTCGCCTCGTACGACGGGGACCAAATGCTGTCGGCGATGTCCGATACGTATCTGGACCTGCGCTCCCCCGACGCGATGAATCTCGCGCATCGACTGGGTGAAGAAGTCGCCGATCACCTTCTGTCACAGGGCGCTCACGATTTGATCCAGCAAGCGGAGCTAGCCGCGATGCGAAATCAGTTGATCAGCAACTGAGGATCGGCCTGCCAGCTGGAGCTGAGAATGCGGCGCACGCCGCCAATGGATTGCTGAAGCCATTCGTCGCCGCCGCCGCGACCTACGGTCGCCACGTAGACCGTTTCGCCTTCAAATGTCATCGCGTGTACTTCGACGCTCTGCCCCTCCAGCGCACTCGGCAAACGACCATTGAACGACGGCGTTCCCAGGAGCGGTGCAACGGCGCCGAGCGCTTCGCAGATCGAGCGTTCGCCAGCACCTGCGACCAGCAGACCGTTGTGAATCGCGACGACCACAGCATCGAGGTCCCCTTTCACGCGCGAGCTCTCGAGCTGAAGGCAAAGCGCGCTATATGGATTCTGACTTCGACGTAAGCGGCGTTCGTACATGGACACTCCCCGATTGATGTAGGTGTATGTAGACTATTATCCTACGGAACGCGGAGCAAGAATCTGCGCAAAACGGCGAATTTCAGCAAATCGACACGGTGGGCAAGGCTGCTAGAGTCGCGCTGAAATGAGTCTCGCGGAGGTGCTCGGCAGTCACCGAGTGGTGGTGACTGTCGGCAGCGGGGGAGTCGGAAAGACCACGACCGCGGCAGCCATGGCTGTCCATGCGGCGATGGACGGCCGCAAAGTCCTGTGTCTCACGATCGACCCGGCGCGGCGCCTCGCCAACAGCCTGGGTCTCGACGAAATGACCACCAGCGAGCAGGACGTGCCCTCCTCGCTCTTCGAGACCCATGGGCTGCAGTGCAAGGGCTCACTCTCGGCGATGATGCTCGACACGAAGCGTACCTTCGATGATCTCGTGGCGAGGCACGCGTCGAGCGAGGAAGCGCGCGACCGAATCTTGAACAACCAGATCTACAAGTACGTCGCAAGCTCGCTCGCCGGTACGCAAGAGTACATGGCGATGGAGAAGCTCCACGAAGTTCGCAAGGATCCGACCTGGGATTTGGTCGTGCTCGACACGCCACCGACCGCAAGTGCCCTAGATTTCTTGACGGCGCCTGAGCGCTTGATCGACGCGATCGACTCGCCTGCGATGCGTTGGTTTCTCCAGGTCTTCGAAGGAGCGGGCAAGGAAGCATTCGGCCTGGTCGGCCGCGGCGCGACGGTCTTGCTCAGAGGCATCGGCAAGATCACCGGCATCGAGTTCTTGGAGCAGGTGGCGGAGTTCGTGAGTGGAATTAACGACCTGTTCGGAGGGTTCAAGGAGCGCGCAGAGCAGGTGTCCGATGCGCTTCGGAGCCCTGAGGTCGCCTTCGTGCTGGTGACGAGCCCCAATCCGCTGGCCATCGGAGAAGCTCGTTTCTTCAGCGACAAACTCCAAGAGGCGGGCATGAAACGGGAGGCGATCATCATCAACCAGGTCCATACGCTGATCCCAGAGCCCAACATCTCCAGCGAAGCGCAGGTGGCCGAGCTGAGGATGGTGCTGCCCGAGTCACTCGACGCGGCCGACATTCATCCTCGGCTCAGCGAGGCCCTGAAGCTCGAGCGCCGCTGGGCGGTGGCGGACCGTACGGAAGTCGAACGATTGAACGAGCAGGTCGGCGCGGAAACCCATATTGTGGAAGTACCCGCCTTCGACGAAGATGTTCACGATCTCGCCGCCCTTGCAAAAGTGGCTTCGTACCTGACCATGGCTAGCTGAGCCGTCATCATGCCGACTGATTCACCAGCGCGCTGGAGCGCAATCATCCTCGCAGCGGGCGAGGGGACGCGAATGAGGAGCAAGCGCCCCAAGGTCCTGCACGAGATTGCCGGACATGCTCTGGTATGCTGGGTGGTGGAAGCGGCCCTCGACGCAGGCGCATCGCGCTGCCTCGTCGTCGTAGGTCACGGTCGCGACGACGTCGAGCGGGTGCTCTCGACACGATTTGGTGAACGCGTGGAGATGGTGCTCCAAGCCGAACAGCGGGGCACGGGGGACGCCGTCCGCTGCGCCATCGAGGCGGATGCTTCACTCGAAGGTCGCGTGCTGGTGCTCTACGGCGACTGCCCTTTGATCCCTGCTGCACTACTCCGGAATCTGGTCGAGAAGTCGGATCGAGCAGGGGCCGACCTCGGTCTGGTCACCGCGACCCTGAGCGATCCGAGCGGCTACGGCCGCATCGTGCGAAACGCGACGGGCCGCGTGCATCGAGTCGTCGAAGACGGTGACTGTTCCGCCGATGAGCGAAGGATCGACGAGGTGAATCCGGGGCTGTACGCCATTCGCGCCGGCTTCCTGCGAGAGGCCATCGCAAGACTGACCCCGGACAACGCCCAGGCTCAGCTCTACCTGACGGACGTGGTCGCGCTGGCGGCGGAGCGGGGCGAGGTGCTAGACCTCGAAGGTGACATGACGGAGCTCACGGGCGTCAATGATCAACGGGACCTGGCACTCGCTTCGGCAACGCGCCGTCGGCGGATGGCGGAAGAGCTGGCGCGTAGCGGTGTTCAAATCGCCAACCTCGATGCCTTATACGTCGACGCTGAATGCGAGATCGAGCCGGGCGCGTCGCTGGGCGCAAACGTGCACCTACGCGGCCGCTGCCTCGTGCGAGCGGGAGCCCGGATCGACGTCGGCTGTGTCCTCACCAATGTCGTCGTCGATAAGAACGCCAATGTGCTGCCTTACACGGTTGCGACCGACTCGAGCATTGGAGAGGGGGCCCAAGTCGGCCCGTTCAGTCACTTGCGGCCGGACACCAGGCTCGGTCCGCGGAGCAAAGTAGGAAACTTCTCCGAGACGAAGAAGACCACGCTCGGCGCGGGCTCGAAGGTCAATCACCTTTCCTACGTCGGAAACGGCGAAATCGGCGAAAGGGTCAACATCGGCGCCGGCACGATCTTCTGCAACTACGACGGCGAGCAAAAGCACACGACGGTGCTCGAAGATGGGGTCTTCATCGGCAGCGACACACAGCTCATTGCTCCGGTGACGGTCGGACGCGGCGCGTACGTGGCGAGCGGTACCACCGTCACGGAGGATGTTCCCGCGGACGCCCTGGCGATCTCGCGAACGAAGCAAGTGAACAAGGAAGGCTATGCGGCTCGCCTCAGAGCGCGCCTTCGCCGCAAGAAAAAGCCCTGATGCGGGTCGGCCGGGCGCTGCTCAGAACGTGATCTTGAAGTTGCCGCCAGCCGGCGTGACGCTGAAGTCGAAGTCGGCGCCTTCTTCACTGCGCTCATAGTACTTGCTGGAGCAAGCGATGCCCCGGTACGCCTCGTACGCCGCTACCGAGCCGCGTGGTGCGGTTGCGGTCTGGATCCCCATCAAGACCGGTGGCGCCACGTAGAGAGCGGCCGTGAGGCCGCGGCTCGCGCCCGTCCATTGGGTAGCCTTTACGGTGCCACCGACGACGCCGTAGATCAACGAGGCACCCACGCCGAGCGCGCCGCCCATCAGCTCCTGGACTTCAGAAGCCTGCTTCAAGGTTTCGGTCGCGTACTGAAGCTTGGCGCGCCGAGCTTCTTCGGTGCTCTCGTCCATTTTGCGGATTCGCTTCGCACCCCAGACGTCGGGAGCCGGTAGGACCGCATGCATGAGCCCGAAGAAGTACGCCCCACCCGCGAGGTAGGCCCAACCGAACTTGTCCGGA
>CAMYJN010000116.1 GCA_947258625.1 uncultured Polyangiaceae bacterium
TCCCTGACTCTGACGCAGACCCTGCCGCTGTCGCTGCCGCTGACCCTGCCGCCGACACCGCCCTCCGCGCCAGCAACCCCTCGACCAGCCCCACCGTCACCGCCGCAACATCATCCCCAACCAGCCCCCTCGCATTCAGACTCCGCCCCGACCGCTGCACCAGGGTCAGCGTAAGCTCCTCCCCACCGCTCTCGCGCAACCAAATCGCCGGCACGATTGCAAACGCGGCCCCTGCCGCATCGAGCGACTGCTCGATGCACTCGGGAGTTTGGCAGGCGACCAGGGCACGACCGACGAGCTCCTGGGAAAGGGACGCGTGATATCCGTGCGCCTCGAGCCCTCGCCGAACCGCGGCCGCCAAGCGAGCGCCATCCCGCGCCCGGACGGACGCGGTGCCTTGCACAGGCGTCAGGAGCACTGGCACCGGCACTCGCACTGGCGCTGACGCTGGCGCTGACACTGACGCTGGCGCTGACTCTGGCACTGACGCTGGCACTGACTCTGACGCTGGCACTGGCGCTGACACTGGCACTGACGCTGACTCTCCCCCCGACTCCTGCGCCGACGCCGGCGCCGCCAGGATCACCGCGACCCACACCGCCCCGAACCCCAGCCCCCCGGCTCCCATCAAAAAACCTTCCGCACCCGGAGCATGGCGCCTTGCCCCGTCACCGAAACCGACGGCTCTGCGCGCAAGGGCCGAAACAGGTAGACCAGCGGGATCGAGAGGAGCGGCGCGGCCCCCGCCAAGGCTAACGACAAGCGCCCCGCCTCTTGCCCGCGGGCCACGCAGGAACGGACCGCTGAAAGATCGGCAATGTACGGCTCCGGGCAACCGGTCATCGTGACGCCTTCGTAGATCGCGTAGCCCGTGAGCCCGAGGCCTACCGCGCCGAGCGTCCAGCCCCACCAGGGCGTTCGCTCGTACTCGGGCAAGAGCAGGGGCATGGCTGCGCTGGTTGCCGCCCCGCCGAACGCCGCGGTGGCCCAGACCCCGATGCGGACGTCGTTCCATTGCTGGGCGTCATTCAGGTTGCCGGGGGACGCGGCGAGGCGATCACCGAGCTCGCCGCGCCAGATATGCAACCCAACGCTGGCTCCCATGCTGGCCACGCCGACGCCGAAGAGCGACCAGCCCGCGATGCGTTGATTGCGGGGCCGAGGCACGCCGCGCTCGTTCTCCGACTCTACGTCGACGACGGCCGCCGTGGCCGCCCCGACCTCGGCTTCGGGCGCCAACTCCGCCCGCCAGCTCGCGCGCGCCATCGGATGGGGCCCGGTGAAATCCACCGACCGCCCCTCCAGCAAGGCATCGACGACACGCCGGACATCTTCGGTTTCCGGCGCGCCGTCCCGCACCGCCAGCCACGCCGACGCCGCCTCATACCCACGCGCGCTCAGATCCACGCGCACCGACCCTGCCTCTTGAGTGCTCAGCACCAAGACGTCTGCGCCTCCGAGGATGCTCCCCACTTCGCTGGCCTGTTCCACTCGCTCTGACCCAGCCTCGTGCGAATCGTATTGGAGGTGAAGGACCGGCCGGGTCCGCACCGTGCGTTCGAGCGCTGCGTTGAACTCGAGCAGGTTCGGGCCGCTCGAGATGTCGACGCGGTGAATGCGGCCGCGCGTGTCCGCTTCGCATTCGACCTGCATGCGATAGGTGCCAACCGGCAGCTCGATGCCCGACAAGGGCGTGCGCCCGAACTCCACGCCGTTGATGCGCACCACGCAATCGGACGGTGTGCTCCGAACCTCCAAGTCGCCCGGCGCCTCCGAAGCCATCTCCTGGTCGACTTGGGTCAAAAGCTCGCGGACCTCTGGCGTGTGCCGGAACGCGGTGGGCTCGACGCGTGGGACCAAACGCCGGCACTCGCGGGCCTGCTTTCGCGCTTCCGCGTCGTTCTTCGTCTCCACGTATGCACGCACCATGAAGAGGCAGGTGTCGAGCACCTGTTGCGCCCGCGCCGCCTCCCGGTTGAGCTCAGCCGCCGCCCGATTCGCCAAGCGCTGTGCAGCCTTGAGCTCTCGCCGCGCCGCTTTGTAGTCGGCGCGCGCCAAGTAACGCACGGCAGCGCGAGAGCGCTCGACCCAAAGGTCGATATCGCTCTGGCTGATCGTCGGGGCGGGCGCCGAACCCACGACTTCAAAGCGCTCCGATGCGCGGTCGGCGCGCCAAACCGAACGTCCCCGCACCACGAGCTCTTGCCGCAAGGCTTCCGCGATCGTGTGGAGCTGTTCAATGCTGGCGCCCTCCGACCGCGTCTCCCCGCCCAGCGTCGGCACGACGAGCCATCGATGGCCCCGCACGTGCGTGCCCGGCTCACCGGTTTGCGCACGTGCCGACGCGGCCGTGAACGCAGCCAACGCTGCCGCAAAGACGCAAACGACCAAGCGCATCCCGCTCCCTAGAAACACCCCAGGAAGGTTAGGGCGGAGCCGGCATCGCGGCCTACCTGCACGACAGCCGCCGTGTTCCCACTCATCGCAACATCGATGCGATGGACAGGATCGGGCAGCGAAGTGAGGTCCAGCGACTGCTTGACGATTGCGCTACCTTCGAAACGCCCGACCACCACGAGCCGTGTGCCCGCCGCGGCGAGCCAAGTATCCATGGCTTCGTCGTAGGCCAGAGCTGTGGGCCCTTCGAGCGCGCCGCTAGCGACCTCGTCGTCGCAAAAGCCCCCATCCCAGCACTGTACGGACAGCGCACCTAGCTCGCTCAAGCGAAGGCTTCCGAGACGAATGTAAGCGACCCCGATCCCTCCACCTCGCTCCGCGATGCTGGGCGCCGACCCTGGCGCGACGTCGATGTCGAGCTCGAGGTTTCCGTTGTCGAGCAGCCGGCCGGCGCGAGTGTTCTCGCCCTGCTCCCAGACCAGAAACGGCCCTGCGGCGTCAAACACCGAAACCGGCGGGATGGCCCCGACAACGATCGGGTCCTCCGTGAGGCCGGCGAGGTTGTCGCCGCCAAAGGCGGCCAGTGCAAAGGTGACGATGTCCGGATAGCCAACGAAGCGGGGCGGGGAGGCTGTGATGCGGGGGTGAAGGGGCGGTGCGTAAGCACCAAACGCCGGGATGCCTTCCTGCTGCGTCGGTTGATCCCAACCGGGGTGAAGCTGTTGCGTGCTCAGGATCAGGGGGACGAGGTCAGAGTCGACGTGGACATCGAAGGCGTGAAACTTCAGCCGACCGAGGCTCACGAGCACGCGACTGCCGCTGCTGTCTGAAGTCATGAACACGAGGTCCGGGACTGGGTTGCTGGTCGCGTCCACGTTGCCGGTGGCCTCGCCCGAGCTGTCGTAAGTCAGGACCCTGAGCTCGTCTTCTGCGATTCGCGCGACCAGGTAACCGCCATCGACCGCGGTGACCGTCGCGTGGCCGTCGAAGACCTCAACTTTGGTCGACAAGACCCCTTCATCGATGAACCCGTCGCAGTCGTTGTCCTCGCCGTCGCAAACCTCGGCGGGGCCATTGTCGGGTGTCCCGTCGCAGTCGTTGTCCTTTCCGTCGCAGATCTCCGCAACGGGACCGACTCCACCATCACACACGACGCCATCGCCATCGACGGCGCAAACCCATTCACCTTCTACGCATTCGCCTGCCGCCTCACCGCAGGGCTCGCCGAGCTCGGGCCAGTTTTCATCGACGTCGGTGTCGCCATCGTTATCGGTGCCGTCGCAGCGCTCCGCCTCGGCAACCTGATCGATCTTCAGGCACACCCCGTCGACGTTGCTCAGTGGTTCGGGGCAGGTGACTCCGCCGCAGCCCGCGAGGGCGGCCGGCCCGGCCAACGCCATCGCTCCGATGAAGGCTAGAGGGAACGCGCGCTGGGCGCAGCTCGGATGTGTTTGCAGGAGTGGTGACATGTCGATGAACAGGTTATCGACGTGAGGCAGCGACGGTTGCGTGGATTTTTTCGACGCCGAGCGTACCTTTTTTCGCAGCGGGCGGGGTGTGATCCACCTCACAACGCCCACCGATACCCCTGCGTGCGTTCGGTCGGAATCGCATTGGAGTCAGCGTCCGCTTCTGGGTAACCCGGAGGACGGTTGTCCGATGTGAACTCCTGCACGGTGGCCGCCGCGGATGCTGGCACACATTGATTCACACATAAGAATGTGTAAACTATGACGATGGCAACGAATCTCGCACTCGACGACGCGCTCATCCGGGCGGCTCAGCAGGTGGGGGGGCACCGAACCAAGAAGGCTGCCGTCACGGCGGCGCTCGAGGAGTATGTGCAGCGGCGGAAGCAGCTCGAGCTTGAAGGGCTCTTTGGGACGATCGAATACGACGAGGGCTATGACCACAAGCGCGGCCGGCATCGGTGAAGGTGCTGGTGGATACCTCCGTGTGGTCCGTGGCGCTGAGGCGGCGCTCGAAGGCAGCGTTGAGCCCAGCCGAGCGGGATGCTGTCCGTGAGCTTTCGACTCTGATCGACGAGGCGCGCGCGAGCATGGCGGGTTGCATCCGGCGGGAGGTGCTGAGCGGGATCGGCCCCCAAAGCCAGTTCGCACGGCTCCGCGAGACACTTCAGGCGTTCGATGACCTCGGGGCCGGCATGTCCACGCACGAGTGCGCCGCCGAGCTGTTCAACCAGTGCCGGGCCAGCGGAATCCAGGGCTCACACATCGACTTCCTGATCTGTGCGATCGCTCGCGAGCATCGTGTTCCGATCTTCACCCTGGACCAAGACTTCACGCGCTACGCCGAGGTGTGTCGAGTGGAATTGTACCGGCCGCGCGACTCCTGAGTCGCAGTTGGACCGACCCACGAGCCGCCTACCGGAGAGCGCATGAATGCGCTACAAGACCAGCGCTTATGTTTTCGCCCGCGCGCTCGGCTTGACCGGTGTGCGAGCGATTCGATGAGTAACTTACCTTAGCCATGGAGGCGTCATGCCTAAACCACCTTTGCTTATGCGCCGAGCGTATGCGCCGGCATTCGTGCTTTTGTGTTTCATGCTCGGGAGCTGCTGTCCTCCCACGATCCTGACCGACAGCCTTCCGCCAGGCCGGGTCGGACAGCCGTACCGCGTCGCTTTGGAGGCCGAGTGCTGGGGTGGGCACTGGTGGGTGAGCGGAGAGCTGCCGCCGGGGCTGTCGTTCAACAGCAATGGCGTCTTCAGCGGCACGCCCCGGTTTTCCGGTCTCTACTTCCTCAACGTGACCTGGGAGGACGTCTTCGAGGGGGACGTGATTTCGAGCGTGACCAGAGCGTTTGACCTGCTGATTCTGGAGGAAGGGGAAACCCTGACCGGCGAATCAGAGCTCGAATTCCCGAACGGCTCGGGTGATTTTGTGTTCTAGGGCGGGCGCCCCATAATGGGAGAGATGAACGCTTTCTTCTCTTGGGGTGGGGTGACGCGCGTGCGTCTTTCCGTTGCGCTGGCCTTAATCACCGGGATGTTGGGCTGTGGCGACGATGCAGCCGCTCCCCCGCGGACCGACCTTCCGTACGAGCTCTACTGCAACATCGCTGACGCGAGCTGTCAGCGAACGATTTACGACTCGGTTGCGGCCAAGCTCGAAGCCACGGGCTTTGCAGCTCCGAGGCTTCGGACGATTTCGGTGGAGCAACACGCTGAAGAGGTGCGAAGCAGCATCGACTTGCAGGACCTCACTGGGGAGGATGCATCGACGCGCGGGCTCCGATTGCTCGGCTTCATTCCGGAAGCGTCGGAGAGCCTCACGGGGACGCAGACGGAGTTCCGGATCAGCCAGATCGCGGCCTACTACAGCTCCAGCAACGACATGATCACCGTAGTCGATCGAGACTACGAGGAAGTGAACGCCCAGGCGCTCTTGGCGCACGAGTTTGCTCACGCCATTCAACAGCGCCAGTTCGGTTTTGCCGAGGTCTGGGCCGGGGTGAACAGCGAGGATACCGCGCTTGCGGCCCGCAGCGTCATCGAAGGCGATGCGAGCCACACCGAGGCTGCCTGGACCTACGAAAAGCTCGGGTATTTGCCGGACGAGATCGACTGGGACGCCATCTACGCGGATGGCAAGTCGCGTTTGGACGAACGCGTGGTCGATCCGGAGGTGGCCTTGGTCGATACGGCTTCGTTCTTTCCGTATTCCTATGGCTTCGCTTTCATGAGCGAGGCGACGCTCATCAACGGCCTGGAAGCTCGCGGGCTCGCGTTTGGAGCGCCGCCCAGCTCGGCCCTCGAGGTGATGTCTGGTCCATTCGGCGATCCACCCTTGTTCGACTTTCCCAACCTGGCGCATCCTTCGCCGGTCGAAGGTCACACCCAGGAGGTCCAGGATCGAATGGGCGCCTGGTACGTGTATGGCTTTCTCCGGCGTAACGGCGTAGCCGAAGAAGAGGCCTGGACGACTGCGCTCAGCTGGCGCGGCGACGAGCTTGCCGTCTACGACACCGGTTCGGAGATTGCGGCGGTCTGGCGAGTTCGCTTCGAGGAATCGGCGAGCATGGTCCGCGATGCAATCAATGCCGAGACGGAGGGCCGCACACAGACGGCGGTCCTCTTCGAGCAAGATGTGTTTGTGCTCGCGGCCGAGAGCGATCAAGCGCTGCTCGCCTGGGCCGATCAGCCGCTCGATACGATGACGGCGGCTCTGGTTTTGAAAGACGGACGGCGCCAGGGCGGCGTGTCGGTTGGTACCTGCATGAAATCACTGGACTTTAAGCTCCCAAACCCACCTCCGCTCTTGCACTAGCAATAAATCATGGCTATTCTTGCTCTTGAAAGGAGCCGGAATGTCTGTCGCCGTGTCCACCGCCCCCGACGAAGCCAGCGTGGTGAGCAAGGCCTTGCTGCGCGCCGCCGAGGCTCTCGGGCTTTCGTCTGCAGAGCTGGCCGAGATCATCGGGGCGAGCGAGTCGACCTTGTCGCGCATTCGCAATCAAAAGCGCGGCCCGATTCCGCTCGGCAGCAAAGAGGGCGAGCTTGCGCTACTGTTTCTGCGCGTGTTCCGAAGCCTCGATGCCTTGGTCGGTGGCAACGACGCGCATGCGAAGGCCTGGCTCCGCGCCGAGAATCGTCACGTGGGGGGCGTTCCGCTCGGGCGCATGAAGAAGATCGAGGGGCTGGTCGATGTCGCTGAGTATCTGGACGCGATGCGCGGAA
>CAMYJN010000117.1 GCA_947258625.1 uncultured Polyangiaceae bacterium
AGGTTTCGACCGGCGTTTCGTAGCGATACACCGTTTCGTGCGTGATGTCGTAGGTGTGCCAGTTGCCCTTCTGGGCGCCGAGGGTCGGCAAGGCAGGCGCCGGCATCGAATCCGAAGAACGCTGGGCCGTTGTCGCCTGTACGCGGGGTGCGTCCGACTTGGCTTGAACCGTGCTCGAAACGCCCGCCGGTGCCGGGGGCCTCGACGGCTGCGGCCGAGTCGCCTCCCCTGTCTTGATCAACTGCCCGCGACTGATGACCTGCATCTCTCCGGGCTCGAGCTGCAACCAGGGCTCAGCCGAGAGCGGGCGGGTCGAGACGACCGTCAAGGTGCGATTCTCGTCGACCGAGTTCGAGACATCGAGCTCGAGGAGGTCCGACTCCAGCTTGGTCGAGGAGGGCGGGGGAATGCGCCGAAGATAGTGAAGCGCGTTGAACCCGGTCTGGTCGTGATAGGCCACCACGTGTAGACCGTCGCTCCAGATGACGTTCAGCGTTCCGAGCTCGTTCAGCCTCTGAAGCCAGCCGTGAACCGTCTGCCAGCCCACATCGGCGAAGCTGCGGGCACCGGCGCTGCGCACCTGACCCATCAGCCAACAGAACGCGTGCTCCGAATCGGTATGACCGACCGGCTCGAAGCCGAGGCCCTCATCGAGCGGAAGCGTGATGTTTAGGTTTCGCCCGAGCTCCCCGTTGTGGGCGAAGATCCAATCGCGTCCGGCGTGGCTGCGGACGAACGGATGGGTGTCCGTAAACGACCGGCCGCGGTGTGTGCCGCTGTGACACATGAAGATGCTGGAACGAAATCGGTCCCAGCGCTGTACGGCGGTCGCGACCGCCATGTCGTACTCCACGTGTGGGTCCTTGAGAACCGATGCGCCTACGCCGTCACGCGGATACCAAGCAAAGCCCCAACCGTCCGGCCTGTTGCCCTTCTTGAAGTTGATTTTGGGCGATGCGGGGCTGTCGTAGCAAATGGCGAGAAGGTCACTGTTGAGCTGCTGCAATGCTTTGCTCCGCAAGAATCTGGGTCTGCAGTTCGGTGGAGTGGAAGAACTCCTGTTCGATCGAGGTACACAAATCGGTCAACGAATCGACCAGGTACGTCAACTCGCTGTGAAGCTCGTTGCCGATAATCGGATGCCCTTCTCGTAGCGCCACGTGGCTGAGCAGCGCTTCGAGCAAGGCCGTCGACACCATTCCAATGCGATTCGATCCGTAGCCTCGCACGTGGACCAAGGAATGGCGAGCTGCCCTGAGACAATGCGAAACCGAACGAGGCAAATCTTGTTCGAAGAGCAGGAAGTTCACGACTTCACGCGCCGTCGGTGTCCCAAACGATCGTTTCTGGAACGGCTCGGTCGCCGAACAGCAGGCGAGCAGCGCCGACCACTGTGCGAGGCGAATCGGATCGTCGATCTCGCCTTCGTCGGGAAAGGTGTGGAAGTGAACGTCCATGAGGCGCGCGGTCTGGCCGGCCCGCTCGAGGTATCGCCCGAGGCGCATGAATGCCAGGGGCTCGCCGTTGAGCATCGTCTCGTCCGCCTGGCCGTGGAACAGCTCGCACATTTCGCGGATGTGTTGGTAAAAGTGGTCGCGATCGGACCGGTACAGCCGCCGCCCGGGTCCGCCCTGAAGCCAATGCCAGAGCGCGTTGATCGTCTCCCACATCTCGGAGCTGACGATCTCTCGCGCAGTGCGCGCGTTCTCACGAGCCCAGCGAACCGATTCGACGACCGACGTGGTGTTCCGGCGATCCCAGGTGAGATACTCCTGAACCGTCTCTCCGTTCTCGTCTTCGCCGAAGTGGCGGCGGTACCGCTCTTCCTCGCCCGCGACGACGACCAGTGGATGCCATCGGTGAAGGTGAGGAAGGTCGACACCCGGCACGAACGCCCGGTTCACGCGCAACAAGCGCGCCATCCCCCCTACCCGCTCCATGTAGCGATTGAGCCAAAAGCAATTGCCTGCGACCCGTGAAATCATGATGCGGGCGCCCCCAGCACCCACGTGTCTTTCGAGCCGCCGCCTTGACTGGAATTCACCACGTACGAACCCGCCTTGAGCGCAACGCGGGTCAAACCGCCCGGCAAGACCCAACTCTTCTTTCCGGTGAGCACGAAGGGCCGGAGGTCGACACGCCGAGGCGCCGCCTCCCCTTCAACCCAGGTTGGGCAGGTGGACAGCTCGACGACCGGCTGGGCGATGTAGCCCTCGGGGGTTTCCCGGATTTTTGCAGCGAACTCATCGAGCTCGGCTTGGCTTGCGCGGGGCCCGAAGAGCATCCCGTAGCCGCCGCAGCCGTCGACTGCTTTGACGACCAGAGAGCCGAGGTTTTCGAGAACGTACTGGCAGTCGTCGGGACGCATGCAGATGTAGGTCTGCACCTGTTCGAGAATCGGCTCCTCGTCGAGGTAGAAGCGAATCATGTCCGGGACGAATGGATAGACGGCCTTGTTGTCCGCGACGCCGTTGCCAGGCGCGTTGGCCAGGGTGACATTCCCCGCGGCGTAGGCGCCGATCAATCCGGGCACCCCGAGCGCGCTGTCTTCACGAAACACTTTGGGGTCGAGGAAGTCGTCGTCGATGCGCCGGTAGATGACGTCCACTTGTTGAGGGCCCGCCGTGGTCTTTACGTACACACGCTCGTTGTGAACGAAGAGGTCGCTGCCCTGCACCAGATCGCAACCCATCTGGCGGGCCAAGAAGCTGTGCTCGAAGTACGCCGAGTTGTACGAGCCTGGCGTGAGCACGACGACGCGACTCTCCCCCGGGTCCCGAGGAGAGACGCTCATGAGCGCATCGCCCAGTCGAGCCGGGTAGCTCTCCACGGTCCGAACGCGGCTCCGCCGAAACACCCCCGGGAAAACACGCTTCATCACGCCGCGGTTTTCGAGGACGTAGCTCACGCCCGATGGCGTCCGGAGGTTGTCCTCGAGCACCAAGAACTCGCCGTCGGCGCCACGGATGAGGTCGATCCCCGCGATGTTGACGAAGACGCCTTCCCGCGGCCGAATGCCGTGCAGCTCTTTGAGGTACCCGGCGGTGCCGAACACCATGGACTCCGGGATGCGCCCCTCCTTGAGGATGCGTTGCCCGTCGTAGAGGTCCGACAAAAACATGTTCAGCGCCGTGACCCGCTGGATGAGGCCGCGCTCGATGTTTTCCCAGTCTCTGGCGGGGATCACACGCGGAATCAGGTCGAAGGGGAAGATCTTCTCTTGCCCCTTGGAATCGGAATAGACCGAGAATGTGACCCCGCCGCGAAACAGCGCGCCTTCGGCAAGCCGCTGCCGGGTCATGAACTCTAGCCGGCCCAGCTGGTCGAGCTCCGCGACCAGGTCGGCGACCTCCTCGCGCGAACTTCCGTCGCCTCGAAAGAGCTCATCGTAGGTCCTGGGCAGGGGGGAGTAACCGTCGAGGAGCGTCGTATCCCCGGCCAGGCCAACGGTCTGCTCAAGCTCCGCTGGCATGATGAAGACAACATGGGAGCAGCGAGGAGCCGGAACCAGCGAAACCTTCGCCGCGCGTTCACTTCTTACGTCCCCGAAACAATCCAGAAACCGCTCCTGGCTCCAGATGCCGGAAGAGTGATATAAGCGACCCCTCTCATGCATCCTTGGCACGACGTTTACATCGACGAAGACCAACTCGAATCGACTTTCCCGGTCGTCATCGAAGTGCCGATGGGAAGTAAGAACAAGTACGAGCTCGACAAAGAGAGCGGCTTGCTGCGGCTCGATCGCGTCCTGTTCAGCGCCGTGCACTACCCCGCCAACTACGGCTTCGTGCCACGGAGCTTCTGTGACGACGGCGACCCGCTGGACGCCTTGGTCCTCGGCCAA
Organism: uncultured Polyangiaceae bacterium; assembly: GCA_947258625.1. Taxonomy (GTDB): domain Bacteria; phylum Myxococcota_A; class Polyangia; order Polyangiales; family Houyiibacteriaceae; genus SG8-38. Next base: position 3,845 of record CAMYJN010000117.1, read on the forward strand.
GAGGCCGTCGTGCCGCTCACCATCATGAACGCGCGTGCGATCGGCGTGATGCGGATGCGGGACGACAAAGGGATCGACGACAAGATCATCGCCATCAGCGTCAACGACCCTGTCTACCAAGACCGAAGGACGCTCGAGGATCTCCCCGACCACAAGCTGCGCGAAATCCAACGCTTCTTCGAAGACTACAAGGCGCTCGAGCACAAAGAGGTCGTCGTCGAGGGCATGCAGGAGCGCGAGCAGGCGCTCGGAATCCTGCGCGAAGGGCTGGTCATGTATCGCCAGCTGCGGCGGGGCGAGCTCGCCAAGGGCTGAGCGGCGCAAAATTGGCGCCCATGGTGGCCCCAAAATCGGCCTAAAAAGGGCACATCAGGAAGCGCTTGCCTTGTCCTTACTGCTTGATAAGGTGGCGGACCCGTTAGAGAACATTCCTTTTGGAGGGGCACATGCAGAAAGCAAGCTGGGTATTTTTGTTGGCTGTCAGCCTAATGCTGACCGCCGGTTGTAAGAAAGACGAGCTCAGGGCCAAAGACGCCCGAATCGCAGAGCTGATGGAGTCGGGGCAGGCAACAGGCACCTCGCTCGAGCAATGCAAGAAGGACAAAGCCAATCTCGACAAGCTCGTGAAGGGCTACACGGGCGAAATCAACGCCATGGAAGCCGCGCTGGCCGAGGCCGCCGCACGTGAAGCGCGCGCCGCCAAGCGCCTCGCCGAATACAACTCCATGCTCAGGCAGCTGAAGTCGATGATCGACTCCGGCAAGCTCAAGGTCCGCATCACCCGAAACAAAATGGTCATCGAGCTGCCTGAAGCAGTTCTCTTCGCCAGCGGCAGCGCCAAGCTCAAGAAGGAAGGCGTCCGCGTCCTCGCGGAGCTCGGCCCAGTCCTGGCCAGCCTCAAGGGCCGCGAGTTCCAGGTGGGTGGTCACACCGACAACAAGCCGATCCGCACCAAGCGCTTCCCGTCGAACTGGGAGCTTTCCGGCGCACGCGCGATCGACGTGACCAAGCTCTTGATCGAGTACGGTGTCCCCGGCAGCCGCGTCTCGGCTGCGGCCTACGCCGCCACTCAGCCGGTCGCCGACAACGAGACCCCGGAGGGCCGCGCGCTCAACCGTCGCATCGAGATCGCGCTTCAGCCGGCCCTCGACGAGCTTCCCGATCTCTCGAGCTTCGAGGAAAACAAGTAAGTCGTCGTCATACACCTCCCTTTCCAAGGGCTGTGAACGTGCCGGTGTGCATCATGCACCCGGCACGTTTGCAATTGGGCCGTCCGAGTGAGCTAGGGAGCGGTTCCCTTGGCCGCAGCTCGTACATCGGCAAGCAGGCTCTTGCTGAAAATGCGCCCGGTCAATCGGTCGATCGTTTCCTCTGCGGCTTGATCCCACTCGGCGCGGTACGGGCTGGTGTCGACGAGCTCAATTCCGCGCTCGAGCAAGATATCGTAGGCCTTCGCGTCGTCGCGCCGCACGACCTTGTCGAGTGCCGCCGCTGCGCGCCGGGCGGTGTCCTTGAGCACCTTCTGATCCTCCGGCGATAGCTGGTCGAACTTCTCCTTCTTGATCAGCGATGCGCCGAGGATGATCCCGAAGCTCTCATTCGACATGTATTTGAGCTTGGTGAACCACTGGAGCGCCAGGGCTGCGATGGGCGACGCGGGGACGACGTCCACCATCTTCGTCTGCAGGCCCGCGTACACCTCGGTCACGCCGAGGCGCACCGGGTTGGCGCCGACGACCTTCAAGAACTCCGAAAAGATCGGGTCGTCTTTCCAGGCCCAGGGACGAGCCGCTTTCAAGTCCGCCGGCCTGGCGATCGGAATGGTCGACATGATCCGCCCCTTGCCGGCGTCGGACCAGTTCAGCAGAATGAACCCCGCATCCTCGAACATCTTCTCGAAGCGCGCGTTCATCTTGGCGCGGACGCGGCCAAGCTCCTCGTAGGTCTCGATCACGCCAGGCGCCGAAAGCACCAGCGCGGGGCGCACGACGATGCCGAGCCCAATGGTGGTGACTCCCGCCGCATCCATCTGCCCGGCCCGCATCTTGCGAATGAAATCCCGTTCATCGCCCTGACTTCCACCCGAGTAGTAACGGAGCTCGACGCGCCCTTCGGTCTCCTTGCTGAGAGTCCGCCCCCAGGCCTTGAGAATCTTACCGAACGTGGAGCCTCCCGGAGCAATGGTTGCAAATCGAATGATGGTTTTTCCGTCGGCATCGGCGTGTGGCGTCGGTGAACCGCCGACGAGCAGGCAAGCGGCGGCCAAGGCGAAAATGATCCAAGACTTCTTTGCTGCTTCGTACATGTTCTACTCCAATAAATCGTCGCGCAGGCGCCGGAGGCCATCTTCGGAGCAACCTAGCCCTTCGCTGAGAAAAGCAGCGATGCTGCCATGTCGTTCGATGATCTCAGTGTGTGCGGCCTGAAGGCTCTGCTCTTTGACATACAACAGGCCTTCGACGCGGGAAAAAGCGATTTCTTCACCCTCGGGGCCGGCCTGACTCGCCGCAAAGCTCCGGATCATGCCGAGCATTTTGTCGTTCTCTTCCTTCCGGAAATGGTTCGAAAGAAGGTAGTCTTCGACGACCGTCTCCCAGGGAACACCCAGCGCGCAAAGAACCATCGCTGCCCCGAAACCGGCCCGGTCCTTGCCTTGCGTGCAATGGAACACGAGCGGCCGGTTCGCCGGATTGCTCAAGACTCGAAGCAGCTCTGCGTATTGCACCGTGAAGTCGCGCACCAGCATGCGATTCACCGTGTCGAGCATGTCGGGCGGCACCTGTGAAAAGTCGCCCTTCAAGAACATTGGAATCAGCCTCGCGAACATGTCGCTCGACGCGATGGGCATCGGATGCGCCTTGGCCTCAGGCGGCAAGCGCCCGTTACCGCGCGCCGACACTTCTTCGGGCGACCGCAGATCGACGACTGCCTTGATGCCAAGCCCTCCGAGCTTGCCCACGTCGTCGTTGCTGAGCTGACTGAGCTCACCGGAACGGTACACCAGTCCCCACTTGACGGTCCGCCCGTCGCTGGCCGCGTAGCCTCCGAGGTCTCGAAAGTTGGGCTGGCCGGTGAGAGGAACGTGCCGATTCATCCTAGTTGGCGATGCTGTCACGATCGCCGGGCCGAAGCCACCGCTGGCTAGGCGACTTGGTTCGCCTGTGGAGGCGGCATCGAGTCGCGGACCCAAAGCTCACGTGCGTCGCGCTGGTC
>CAMYJN010000118.1 GCA_947258625.1 uncultured Polyangiaceae bacterium
TAGATGCTTACCGTATCGAGCGTAGCTTTGAGCCTCAGGTCACCCAAACCGAACGAGACGGGCACTTGGAGCGATGGCGCGACGCGGTGCGGCGGGCGCGAAGTACGATGGGAATAACATGAATGAGAATGATGTCGGGCAAGACAAACAAGACAAACTAGACAAACAACAAGATGATGCACTAGCGGTACCCGTAGCCTGGGAGGCACTCGAAGACGCATTCGAAAACAACGCACCTGAGGTGCATAGCTACCTGCACTTCGATACCGGTGAAGTGATTCGCATCGTCGACGGCGTTGCAGACCCGTCCATGCACACTCGCATCATGAACGATGCCCGGTATCTTCGGATCGATCCGGTTTCCTCGCGCGAGCAGTATCGATGGATGGAGCGTTTCATCGCGACGGTCGAGGACGAAGAGCTCAGGCGCCGGCTCAACATCGCCATCGATGGGAAGGGCGCATTCCGGCGATTTAAAGACGCGCTGATGGGCCATCCGGTCGACCGAGAGCGCTGGTTTGCCTTTCGGTCAGAGCGTTTGCGCTCGTGTATGGAGTCCTGGCTCACCGCCCATGGGATTCACTCCGTCGAGCGGCCCACCTGGCACGTTCCGACGGCCCAGGAGGTCCAACCCAACGCGGTCGAAGAGCCGGTGGAGCCCCGAGCGAAGCCCGTCGCACGACCAGCCGTCAGCGACGTCCAGCGCAAGCGGCTCCACGCGCTCGTCGACGGGCTCTCGTCTCAGGACATGGACTTGGCCCAAACCTACCTCGAGCTGCTTCGGGACCGGCGGCATGCAGCCAACGCTCCGGTCAAGGCAGGCTCTGAAGCGTCCGTCGCCGCCGCGGCCAAGTCCGTCGATAACGAATAGAACGCCGACACCCCCTCCGGCCTAGGCCGGTTTGCACGGCTCAACCACAACATGTAGTGGGGGTCACGGGCTGACCCTCGCTTCTGGTCGCGTAAACCGTTGCAATCTCGTATGTTCGGTGATAGCCACGTCCAACTACTCCTTTGGGGGGCAGAGTGAAGATCAAGAAGCTCCAAATCGTTGGCTTCAAATCCTTCGTCGATACGACGACGATACATTTCGACCATGACATCACCTGTGTCGTCGGGCCCAACGGCTGCGGCAAGTCCAACATCGTGGACGCCATCAAGTGGTGTATGGGTGAACAGTCCCCATCCCGCCTCCGAGGCAAGCACATGGAGGACATCATCTTCAGCGGTGCCGAAGGGCGAGGGCCCCACGGCTTCGCTGAAGTCACGCTGACCTTCGACAACCGAGTTGGGCTCGCTCCTGCCGAGTACAGCGACTACGCCGAGATTCAGGTGACCCGGCGTCTCGATCGACAGGGAAACAGCGACTACCTCATCAACCGCACGCCGGTCCGTCTGCTCGACATCACGAACCTCTTCCTGGGGACGGGCGTCGGGAAGCGCGCGTACTCGATCATCGAGCAGGGACGCATTGGATTCATCGTCACCTCCAAGCCCGAGGATCGCCGGTCGATGATCGAAGAGGCCGCGGGCATCAGCAAATTCAGGTTGAGCAAGCGTGCTGCCGAACGAAAGATGGACCAGACGCGCCAAAACCTCCTGCGTGTCACGGACATCATCGGCGAGATCGAGCGCAGCCTCGCGTCGCTCAAGCGACAGGCGCAAAAAGCCGAACGCTACAAGCGCTACAAGAAAGAGATGCGAGACCTCGATTTGTGGGTTGCATCGCACCGCTTCCTCGAGCTCAGAGGACAAATGGGCTCGGTCTCTGCTTGCTTGTCGAAAGCGAGCGAGGACATGCAGGCGAGCCGCCACGCCTTGATCGCGAAAGAGGCGTCGGTCGAAGCAGAGCGCGTCTCGTTGCTTCAGCGGGGGTCGGAGGTCGAGCGCGGTCAAACTCACGCGTACGAGCTCGACAACTCGGTCCGCCAGCTCGAAGGCTTGATCCGGCAGCAGCAAGATCGACAGGCGGCGTTGATCGAACGCAAGGATCTCGCGAGCCGCGAGCTCCGCCAACTCGAAGAGCAACGCGAGGGCTTGCACGCAGAAGCGTCGACGGTTCGTCTTTCTTTGAGCGAGCTCGAGGCCCTGGAAACCGAGGCGGGCCAGCTCCTCGCCGAAGTCGAGGCAGAGCTGGAAATCCGCAAAAACGCTGCGGAAGAGGCCGATTCGGCTCAGCGGAACGCGCGGGCTGGGCTGGCCGAAGGGCGGGCCCGCGTCGCAGGCGCCGAGGCGGTTCTCGAAGGCTACGATGCGCGCCGCGAAGAGATTCGAGGCCGTCTCGAGCGCTTGCAAGAAGAGCTGCAAGCGCTCGCTACGCGTGAGGTCGAGTTCAAGCAGCAGCGCGGAGAGCTCGAGGCCCGGATGCATGGCTTGCGTAGCGGCAAGTCGGAAACAGCCGAGCGCCAAACCGAAATCGAGGCATCGCTTCTTACGGGCAAGGAGGCGTTGCACCGCGCGGATTCAGAAGTCGACGCTCTCCGGGAGACGCTCGCCGTGACCAGCTCGCGGCTACGCTCGATCAACGAAATCCACGAACGCTTCGAAGGCGTTGGTGCCGGCGCGCAAGCCGTGTTGACGGGGTACTCGAGCGCAGCGGGCGATGCGTCCCGGTCGGGCTTGGTCGGCTTGGTGGCCGATCGCTTGGAGTGCACGCCGGAGCACGTTCGCGCGTTGGGTGCTGCGCTTGGTGGCGCGCTCGAGTACCTGCTGGTCAACGATACCGACTCGGCGCTGCGCGCGGCCGACTACCTCGCGCGCGAAGAGAAAGGCCGGGCGACCTTCCTGCCGCGCTCGCCGACGGGTGCTCCCCGTGTCGTTCCCCAATTCCCGACTGGCATGGGCATCGTCGCACCTCTCCTGAGTTTGCTGAGCTACGCGCAGGCCGACGACACCTGGGTGCGCTACCTGCTGTTCGACGTCTTGGTGGTCGACAGCTTGCGGACCGCGGCACGTCTTCACCGTGACGGCTTCCAGGGAAAACTGGTGACCCTCGACGGGCAGGCCTTGCTTCGCGACGGTGCCGTGGTGGGTGGTGCCAAGGACGAGTCGGCGGCGCACCTGCTCAGGCTCAAACGAGAGATCCGCGAGCTCGAGGAGTCGGCTGCTTCTCAGGGCGCTGCCCTCGAGCAGGCGATTGCCAATCAAGGTCGGCTTCGTTCCGGCATCGCCGAAGGGCAAGCCGCCATCGATTCGGCGAGGGTTCAGGCCCACGACGCCGAATTGGAGATTCTGGGTGCGGAGCGAGACCTCCGCGTCGTCGAAATGGAGCTTCAGCGCATCGACGAACGCCGCCGTGAAATCGCGAAGGTCGAGGTCGAGGGGCGCGCCGCGCTTTCGCAGGTCGATGTCGACGAGGCCAACAGCCGGCGCCAGCTGAGCGACGCTGAGCATGACGTGACCCACGCCGAAGAAGCCGTGCAGGTCGCCGAGAGCGTTCTCACCGCGCGTCGAGGCGTGGTCGAGGAGCAGTTGGCGAAGGCGACCGAGGTCAAGGTGGGGGCGACGCAGTCCCGCGAGCGCGCCGACCGCGAGCGCTCGGTCATCGGGCAGCTCGATCGCGCGATCGCGGAGCTCGACGCGCGTGAAGAGCGCCTTCGTGAGGACGTCGCCATCGCCGATCGTGACCAGGGCCAGGCCGCGGGTCGCATCCTCTTGCACCACGGTCGCCTAAGCGAGACCGCCCACGAGGCCGCACTGGCCCGCCAAGCGCTTTCGAGTCAACGCGCAGGCTTCGACGACGCGCAGACGCAGCTCGGCGTGTCGGAGGCTGCGCTCAAGCAGCTGCGCTCCAGCATCGACGTTCAGTCCACCGAGCTCAACGAGCTGACGCTCCGCGAGCGCGAGATCAGCTTGTCGCTCGAGCACCTCGAAGAGCAGGTTCAAGACAAGCATCGCGTCGAGCTGGCCTACGTCATCGGTGACCACCACGCGCGGCCCGTCCCCGACGACGAGGTGACCGCACGCGCCGAGGAGTTGCAGCGGCTCATCGATCGCATGGGCGAGATCAACCTCACGGCAATCGAAGAGTACGAGGAGAACGCGCAGCGTTACGAGTACCTCACCGGGCAGCGCCGCGACCTCGAGGATGCGCTCACCAAGCTCGACAAGGCGATTCGGCAAATGAACCGAGAGAGCCGGGCGCTTTTCCGCGAGGCGTTTGCCGCAATCAACGAACGGTTCAAGCGCATCTTCCCCATGCTTTTCCGCGGGGGCAAAGCCGAGCTTCGGCTCACCGATCCGCAGGACATCCTCGAGACGGGCGTCGAAATCGTCGCGCAGCCGCCGGGCAAGCGCCTCGGCTCACTCGAGCTCATGAGCGGCGGGGAAAAGGCGCTCACGGCGGTTGCCATGATTTTCGCGATCTTCCAGTACAAGCCGAGCCCTTTCTGCCTCCTCGACGAGGTCGATGCGCCACTGGACGAAGCCAACATCGGCCGCTTTGCCGAAGTCATTCAGCAGATGACCGACCGCTCTCAGTTCATCATCATCACGCACTCGAAGCGCACCATGGAGTTCGCCGACGTCCTCTACGGCGTCACCATGGAGCAGCCGGGCGTCTCCAAGCTCGTCTCCGTCGAGCTCCGCGGCGAAAAGCGCCCGATCTCCCAAGCCGTAGAAGCCGCCGAATAGGGGACACTCTCCCCCTTCGTAAGCACCCGAAATAACTGAGTTCCCCAGCGAAAGATCGCATCGTCCTTCTCTCCAAGCCCGACGCCGCGGAGCTTAGCATCTGGGCTCCGCCAAGGTAGGATCAGTCGACGCGGGGCAGGGTGAGCATCCAAAACTCAGATTCGCGGGCGTCCGCGTCGGACGGAGGCTTCCTGGATCTCTGGTCCGGCGTCGGCCTGGTGGTTGCCAACATGGTCGGCGCAGGTGTGTTCTTGAGCGCAGGTTTCATGGCGCAGGAGCTCAGCCCCGGATGGATCCTCACAGCGTGGGGAATCGGAGGCTTGCTCGCGATGGCGGGTGCGCGCGCCTATGCGGAGGCCGCCGTGATGATTCCAAGGTCTGGGGGCGAGTACCGCTATCTATCGGAGCTTTTTCATCCGTTCCTCGGTTATCTCGCCGGCTGGGCTTCGTTGCTCGTGGGGTTCTCCGCACCGATGGCGGTGAGCGCCTTTGCCGCGGCTGCATTTGCATCGGCGGTGTTCGGGCCATCCGACGCGCGCATCGGAGCGGCTGCCCTCATTGCCGCGCTGACGGTGTTTCATGCCGCCGGCCTTCGGCTCTCGAAGTGGACCCAGAACGGGCTCGTGATCATCAAAGGCTTGCTCATTCTCGCCTTCGTAGCGCTGGGCCTTTCCCTGGGTGAATCGCAGTGGCCAAGCTGGGCGCCGCCGAGCGCGCCGCCAAACCTTGCACTTTCATTTGCGAGCAGCCTCTTCTTCGTTGCGTACGCGTTTTCCGGATGGAATGCGGCGGCCTATGCGTCAGAGGAGTTTCAGGCCCCGCGCCGTGACGTTCCACGCGCCATGCTCATCGGCTGCGCGCTGGTTGGGATCGCGTACCTACTGGTCAACTGGATTCTGGTCGTGAACCTCAGCCCGGAGCGAGCGCAAGTCGTTTTCGAGTACGAAGAAGCAAGAGTGACCCTCGGACACCTCGTCGCCCAGGACTTCCTCGGAGAGCGCGGCGCCCGCGCCATGTCCTTGGGCATCGCTGCGCTCATGGTTTCGAGCAGCAGTGCGATGCTGTTGGTCGGTCCGCGGGTCTATGCAGAAATGGCTCGCGACGGGTTTCTGCCCTCCTTTCTGCGCGGCACTCCTGGAGCGCCACCCCGCGCCGCGGTCGTTCTTCAGGGCACGCTCGCGATTGCCCTTCTGTACCTGCACAGCGTCGGAGAGCTGCTCAGCAACGTGGCTGGCGTTCTCGTCTTCTTTTCAGCCCTCGTCGCGGTCGGCCTCTTCTGGGCCAGGCGACGCCGGCCGAACCTCGAAACACCGCGCCCCCGGGCCCTCGTTGCTGCGGCCATTTACGCCGGTTCGTCGGTTTGGATGCTTTACAACGCGTTCAAAGCGCAAACGGGCCTCCTCCCATGGATCACGATTGCGGCTGGGGCTGCTCTCGTCGGCTATGCGTTGAGCGCGAAGCGGGCTAGCTGACGATGGCGTCCAACGCCGACGCGTGCGACTCGGCGAGCTCTTCGACCGGTACTTCGCAAACGCCCTCAATCGCGACGGTTTGGCCAGTGACGGTTCCGATCTTTTCGAAGGGCACGCCGTAGCGCGCGCAGATATCGCCAACCTCGCCAACTTTGCTCGGCGAAATGCTGACGAGGATCCGCGTCGGCTCTTCGCTGAAGAGCAGGGCGTGCGCCGGCGCGTCTTCACTCGAAGGCAGGCTGACCTGGGCGCCGCGCCCGTGCGCGATGCAAGATTCAGCCAGCGCGACGGCGAAGCCACCGTCACTGATGTCGTGCGCGCTTTTGAGAAGCTTCCTGCGGACGAGATCGAGCATCGCGTGCTGCAGCTCGGCCTCCGCATCGAGGTCGATCCCCACAGGCGCGCCCGACACCGAGCCGCTGTGCTGCACGAGCCATTCCGAGCCGCCGAGGACTCCGCGCGAAGGGCGTCCAAGGTGTGCAATGACATCGCCTTCCGACAGAAACCCGAGCCCCAGCCGATGATCGGGGTCTTCGAGTTGGCCCACCACGGCAACGGTCGGCGTCGGCAGAATCGCCTTGCCATCGGTCTCGTTGTAGAGGCTGACATTGCCCGACACGACCGGCGCGCCCAACGCGCTGCACGCCGCGGCCAAACCGTCGATTGCCTGTGAGAAGCGCCACATCTGCTCGGGCACTTCGGGGTTACCGAAATTCAGGCAGTCCGTGAGGCCAAGCGGCTTTGCTCCGACGCAAACGATGTTTCGTGTGCACTCGGCGACCGCCATCGCTGCGCCAGCGTATGGGTCGAGCTCCACGTGCCGGCCGTTGCAGTCGACGGAAACCGCAAGAAATTTTTCGCGAGTCCCGCTGGCATCTTCACAGAACGCTCGAATAACCGCGGCGTCGCCGT
>CAMYJN010000119.1 GCA_947258625.1 uncultured Polyangiaceae bacterium
CCTCGGGACCATGAGCCTGAACCTAAGCGGTTCGGCAGCTGAGTGGTACCGGCTAGCGCACTCGGATCGAATGCCGGATTCGACCGAAGGTCTTTCGACCGATCCCCGGGACCCGAATGATGTCCTCGATGCGACGAAAACGTCGCTTTTCGCGCTCGGCGACGATCGCCTCGGCACGGCTCGGCCCGATGCCCGGGAGCTTCACGAGCTCCTCGGGCGGGGCCTCGTTGATGTTGACGCGCGGGTCTTGCTCGACGCTTGGCGGCCCCTGATCAGGGGGGCCGGCGCCGGCGTCGACCGCTCCTGCTGGCGCTGCCTGGAGCGCGCTCATCGCGAGCAGATGAACGAGCAGCCCCTTCATCAGGCTGCCTGGTCACGTGAGGCGCCGTCGCGGGCTTCTCTCGGCTGGTAGTCTCGAATTTGCAGCTCCCCGTTGACCGGCATCGCATCGAGCCGAACGTTGAGGCTTCCGTCACGATTGACGAACGCCGCACCCACGCGCACCCAAAATTTTCGACCGTCCTTGTTTCGCTCCACCACCGTGTATGCAATCTTCACTTTGTTTTCTTCGAGCATCTTTCCTCCTGCTTGAAATGAGAGTCGGCTTCGATGCACAAGCAGTGCCAGGGGTCGCTCGAGTCATTCCGCGTAGCTACGCGGTCTGATTTGGCGAATCGGCGGCATGGCAACGGCGGCCGCCGGCGGTTCGCCGTTCCGGTTCGGTTTGTTGGCTGCAGAAGTTCCTGTCAGTATCTCGCCGACCAGGGGGCAGAAGGAGCCAGATGAAGATTTCACTTTCTGAGGGTACTTGGGACAAATCGACCGCAGACATCGTTGCGCTCGCGGTTCCGTCGGGGAAGACCAAGCTCAACCGTGCGTTGGGGCGCATCGAGGCCGTCACCGGCAAGGGCAGCATCAAGCCCCTAGCCTCGGATGAACGCTTCACCGGAAAAGTCGCGCAAACCCTCAAAGTCGCAGCCGCCGGCAAGGCGAAGTCTCGCTGGCTCTTGCTAGTCGGCGTTGGCGACGAAAAAGACGCCGGAAAGATCGCTTGGAGCCTCGGGCATTCGCTTGCTTCGACGGCCCGCGCGCAAAAGACTGGGGCGGTCGAGCTTCCAGTCGTCGACGTCGAGACCGTTCGCGCGGCTGCGCAGGGGCTCGTTGCCGGGGCTTACCGCTACACCGAGTACAAGAGCGACAAGGAGGCCGCAGCGACGCTCGGCTCCGCCGTCATCGTCGGTGCCCCAAAGGCGGGACGCGGTCTGACCGCCGCCATTCGCGCCGGGAAAGCCGTCGCCGAGAGCGTCAATTTCGCCCGCGACCTCGTCAACCGGCCGCCGAATGACCTGAATCCAGTGACCCTCGCGCGTGCCGCCTCGACCGAGTCTCGAAAGCTGGGCTTGTCCTGCCGCGTCTGGAACAAGGCGCGAATCGAGAAAGAGGGGATGAACCTGCTGCTCGCGGTCAACAAGGGCAGCGCGATCGAACCGCGGGTCATTCACGTCGTCTACAAGCCGGCACGCCCAAAGAAAAAGGTGGTTTTCGTTGGGAAGGGGCTCACCTTTGATGCGGGTGGCCTCTGCATCAAGCCGGCAGGTGCCATGGTCGACATGAAGTGCGACATGGCCGGTGCTGCGACCACGTTGGGCATCGTCTTTGCCGCAGCGCGACTCAAGCTCCCGGTCGAAGTACATGCCGTCATCGGGTCTACCGAAAACATGACGGGCGCCAAGGCCTACCGACCCGGCGATGTCTACAAGTCGCTCGAGGGCAAGACGGTGGAGGTCATCAACACTGATGCCGAGGGGCGCCTGGTGCTCGCCGATGTGCTCACCTGGGCGGTGCGCAAGCTCAAACCCGATTTCATGATCGACCACGCCACCCTGACCGGCGCGTGCCTGGTCGCACTCGGCCCCTGGCGCGCGGCGCTCTACACCGACGACGACAAGCTCGCGTCGAAGTACCTCGACTCGGCGGCGGGAGAGGGCGAATCGTTCTGGCGCTTGCCGCTCGATTCGGATCTTCGCTCGACGCTCAAGAGCCCGATCGCCGACTTGAAACACGTGGGCGACCGCTTTGGCGGCTCGATCACCGCTGCGCTCTTCCTCAAGGAGTTCGTTGGCGACAGCACTTGGATGCACCTCGACATCGCCGGCCCCGCCTTCGTCGACCGGCCGCACGGGCGCCTACCCAAAGGGGGAACCGGCTTTGGCGTCGCGACGGGGGTGCGGTTCCTCGAGGGGCTCCGGTAGGTTCGCGGCCCAAGAGGCGGTACTAGAGTCGGTAGGGGAAGGTGACCTTGAACGATGACTGCTTGAACCGTGGGACGCGTGCTCGCTTCACCGCAGACTCGATGCAGGAGCCGACTGGGGTACCCTTGAAGGGGCCCGACGCGACCTTGGCCCCGGTCGCGCGGCCGCTCTTTCCACTGAACGTGACGTTGACCGTGGCTGTTCCACCGCTGTCTTTCCGACAGGCCTTCACACCGCCACTCACACCCTGAAGCGCTGTTTTCACGTCGTTTCGAGACGGCGCGTCGGGGAGGCTGGAGCTGTCCCGGCTGGAGGACGTGCTGCTTTGCTTCGGCTTTGTCGTCGATGACGAACCGCCCACGACCTCGTCCATGAGCGCATCGAGGTTACCGCTGCGCTTCTTGGGCGCCGGAGCAGGAGCGGACGCCGAGCTCGTCGTGCGCGTGGGCGTTCGCGCGCGTCGCTGAGTGGCGCTCGCGCTGCGCTTCTTGGGCGACGGCTCCTCGAGCTCGGGTGCGGCCTCCGGGGCGTTGTCCTCGATCGTCGCGGCCTGGACCGGCTCTGCGACGGCTGCGGCGGCGAGCGCTTCATCCGGCGGCTTGATCGGCGCTTGCGCAGAGGCTGCCGCCGCATCGGAGCCCGGAATCGCGACGGCCGGTGCGATTTCGGTTTCCGCCGTGATCTCGAGTGCGTCTTCCTCGGAGCCTCCGAGCGCCATCCCGACCCCCACGCCCGCACCGACGATCGCAATGACCGCGATCGCGATGCCGCCGATCCAGAGCCAGCGGTTTCCGTAAGGTGTTTCATCCGGCGCCGGTCCGAGCAACGGCGCGCCAAGCGCAGCACCGCCACCGGTTCCGATGGCCAGAAGATCATCCACCGCCTGAGAGGGCGCGGCACGGGTTCCCGGCGTCGTGGACTTCGCTAGCGCACGAATGTCGATGAGCCCAGAGCCTTCGCCCGAGGGTGGAGGAGCGCTTTGCGCGCCAAGTGATGCACTGGGAGGCTGGCTCGTCATGGAGGCGGATTCAGCCGGCGAGCCGCCGCGTGACGCGAGCTGCTGCAGATTGCTCAACGAGAACAGAACCGAGTTCTCGTTGCGTTGACCGGTCATGCGCTGAGGCGCGGACCCGCCCATCGCGCCGCCTCCGAGTGAAGCGCCAGCGTCGTGGGCCGCTGTTGTCGCCGGCGATTGCTCGACTCCAGCCGGCGTCGGTGTCGGGCTCTCGTCAAAGCCAGCAAACATGCTGCTGTTCGTGTCGATCTCGCTGGTGGGCTCGCGGCCATCGTTGCTGCCGAAGAGATCGCCACCCGCGCCAAACGCCATCGTGTCGTCGGTAGCAGCCTGTGGTTTCGCCTGCGACGCGGCGCCGCCAAAGAGCTGCGCGACCTCGGGCACCTCGCTTGCGACCCTCCAGTCGTCGAAGGCTTCGTTCCAAATGTAGGACTCGAGACTGACGCTGCCCTTCGCAAACAGCTGACTGAGGTCGATCGGAGCCAAGGGCCCCCTCTGCTCACCATCGACAACGATGTACCAAGTCGCTTCGCCTCCGCGATCCGATGTCGCGGTTTGATCGGTGGCAGCTTGCGCGTTGGTTTGATCGCCGCGAACCTCGAGAACCGATGAACACTTCTTGCATCGGATCTTGAAGATTTTACCAGCGACTTTTTCGTCGGCGATGGAGTATTTCGCCCCGCAGCTATCGCAAACGATCTTCATCTATTGCCCCCGTCTCCTCTCCCCCCAAGACCGCTCGACTGATCGCGCGGCTCCGGATCGAAGATTCCCCTTTAGCACCGCGATCATAGCGGTCCTTTCCTATGCCAAGCAAGAAGTCCACCAAGGTTGTTCTCGCGTCATTGGACCCCGGCTCCCTGGAATCCTTGGCCTTTTTTTCAGTTCACCGCCACGAGCTCGGTGCCGTCCTGGCCGCAGAAGGCATGGGCCGACGCGTGGCGAATCCCACATTCCGGGCAGATCTTGTGCGTGTCGAGCCTCAAGGGAGGCCGGGTCGAGCTGGCGGCGCCATAGAGCCCGTAGGGCACCAATTCGTCCGCATCTTCGGGGCAATAGCTCGAATCGAAGGGATAGCCGCGCCGGCAGGTGGGGCAAATCATCCCCTGGGCGAGCGGCCCCGAGGAGGGGCCTTCCATCAGCTCGGCCCCGTCGCGGACACAGTAGCGATTCCGCGTCGGATACTCCGAGAGACACACGGGGCAGCTCTTTGATGGGGTGGGCTCGGGCTCTTCAGCCGGTTGCGAGGCGCGAGCCAGGGGGCTTTCTCCGCGCGGTTCAGGACGCCGGTCGTGAGGCGGCTCCCCCGACCGCCGTCGCCGAGCCCGCCGAAGCCCTCCCGCCGCAACCAGCGCGACGGCGAGCATCACCAGAGCAGCAACGGACCAGGCCATCTAGGAATTGTGCAGGATCGGCGAAGCCGGGGGCCACAAAAGCGTCAGCGGCGACGCAAAAGCCCGGGACGCTTGGCGACCCGGGCTTTGTCTGTGGAGCGCTATGGCCTAAGGGCTCAGAGCTTTTTGACGGCCTCGGTGAGCGCAGGGACCGTATCGAAAAGATCGGCAACCAGGAAGTAGTCCGCGACCTGAGCGATCGGTGCTTCCTTGTCTTTGTTGATCGCGACGATGGTCTTGCTGCCCTTCATCCCGGCCAAGTGCTGGATCGCCCCCGAGATACCGATCGCGATGTAGAGCTTCGGCGCGACGACCTTACCTGTCTGGCCGACCTGAAGCTCCGGGGCCACGTAGCCTGCGTCGCATGCCGCACGGGACGCGCCCATGGCCGCGCCGAGCGCATCTACGAGAGGCTCGATCACGTTGGTGAAGTTATCCGCGCTCTTGAGGGCACGGCCTCCCGAAACGACGACGTCCGCATCGCCGAGATCAGGTCGTTCGCTTTTCACGACCTCTACGCCGAGGAACTCGACCTTGTCTGCGGCCGGGTCGGTCTGCACGGCGACGTCTTCCGAGGGGCTCGCGCCGCCCGACGAAGCGGCCGGCTCGAACTCCGACTGGCGAACGGTCACGACCTGCTTGTCGGTCAGAATCTCGACGGTGCCAAACATGTTACCCGCGTACATCGGGCGCGTGTACGACAGCTTGCCGCCATCGGTGTGGACTTCCGAGATGTCTGAGGCGACGCCCGCGCCGAGCTTGGCCGCCACCCGCGGGAGCAAGTCCTTGCCGTACGCGCTCGCGCAAGCGACCAGAACGTCGTAACCCTTGCCGGCTTCGGCGACGGTCGCCGCGTACTTCTCGCAGGTGTAGCCGCCGGCAATCTCTGCCTTGAGCACCTTGCCCGCGCCGTAGCCCGCCAGCTCTTCTGCTGCCGCGCCTGCGCCTTCTCCGATCGAGAGGATGTCGAACGAACCGCCTGTCCCCTCGGCGATCTGTTTTGCGGCGGTGACCGCACAAAGAGTGGTTTTGCGTGCCTTGCCCTCAAGCAACTCCGCAACAACGAGAACATTAGCCATGTCTGATGCTTCCTTTCCGTTTCTCGAGGGTTAGATGACCTTGGCGGTGTTGTGGAGCTTGTCGACGAGGTCCGCGACGTCCTCGACAAACGTAGTCTGACCCGAGCGTGCCGGCGGCAACTCGAACTTCTTGTAGTTGAGCGACTTCGCAGTGTCGACGCCGAGGTCACCGAGCGACATCTGGTCGATCGGCTTTTTCTTGGCTTGCATAATCCCCTTGAGCGAGGCGTATCGGCCGCCGACCTCTAGCTTCGCGTACTGATGACCATCGGGGGTGACGCCGTTCTGAACCGAATCCGGTTGAAGGATGCGGTCCGACGTGGTGATGACCGCCGGGCCGGTGACTTTCACCGTGGCTACGCCCGTATCGAGCTCGCGCTTGACCTCGAGCGTCTTGCCGTCATCGCTGGTCAGAATCTTCATCGCAGAGTTGATGACCGGCCAGCCGAGCTTCTCCGCCAGCTCCGTCCCGGCTACGTTCGAATCGCCGTCGGCTGCCTGCTTGCCCATCACCACCAGGTCCGGGCTCTCCTTGTCCACGATGGCCTTGAGGATCGCGGACACGACGCTGGCGTCGAGATTGCCTTCGTCCGCTTCGACCAGGATGCCGCGCTCGGCACCCTTGGCGAGACCTTCGCGGATGATCCGCTGGGTGTGCTCGTCGTTCGGGCCGATCGAAACCAGCACGACCTCACCGACACGCGCGTTTTTTTCGGCGGCGTTTTCGGTCAATCGCAGCGCAGCTTCGAGGCTCCAGTCATCGAATGGATTCATCTTCCATTCGAGGCCTTCCGATGTGACGGCGGTGCCGTCGCTGCTCACCTTGAGCTTGCTTGCGTTGTCCGGATCCGCAACGCGCTTGATGGATACGAGGATCTTCACACTTCCTCCTCAGATCGTTGAGCCGTGAAAGGCTGTTAAATGCTGAAAATCGCAGGCGATGTAGGAGCGTTTTGGAGAGCTGTCAAGGAGCGCGGCCCGGCGCCCGGCCGTTCGCGCCTTTCACCCCGCTCAGCTGTGCTAGAAGCGCATCGTGCGCGAGGAGACCAGAGCCACTCGCTACGCCTTGGTGACCGGTGGGAGCAGTGGCATCGGCCTCGAAACGGCGCGCGGCCTGAGCTCGCGCTTCGAAGTGGTGGGAATCGTGGGGCGCAGCGCGAAGCGCCTCGCAGAGGCCGAGAGAGTGCTGCGTCCCGATGCAATCGGTCGCATCGAGACCTTTCAGGCAGATTTCTCTTCGTTGGCGCAAGTGCAG
>CAMYJN010000120.1 GCA_947258625.1 uncultured Polyangiaceae bacterium
GCCTTGGTCAGAGCCCAGGCAAGGCTTCCAATGCCTCCATGCACGTGGCCGGTGCCGCGGAAGAAGTAGTCCACCGCGGCCATCGCAAACGGCGCTTCGGCCTCGGTCGAGCTGGTCTGCACGGTGATTTGGCTGACCGCGTCGAGGTAGATCCGAAGCGGCTCCCAGTCGGCCAAACCGTGACTCGACACGACGTCGGAAAGCGGTCGGCCCATCCACCGAACGACAGGCGCGTACGCAAACGACCGACCTAGATGGCGTAAGACGGCGCTGCCGCTCAGCGGCGGAAGGAGGGTCGGGTCTTCGAACAGCTTCCACAGTGCGTTGGCGACACTGCGCTGCGTAGCAAAGAAGGCGCGCAAGGCGTTCGGATGGGCGCCCGGAAGCTCCGCGAACCGGCGAACAAACGAGTCGGGGTCCGGGGGGATCGCGAGCGACCACTGCCGGGTTCGAAGCTCGACGAGCGGATCGAGCGGGTCGAACCGAACGCCCAAGTCCCACTTGTCGTTCCAGTTCGAGAAAAGCTGCCCGTCGCCGAGCCCGGAGAACAGCGTGGCGCCTGCTTCAAACTGGTAGCCGCTCCGCGTGAAGGTGCTCGCGCAGCCTCCCGGGTAGCGAAGTGTTTCACAAAGCACGACGTCGGCGCCGAGCTCGGCTAGCCGCAGCGCGGACGCGAGGCCTCCGAAGCCAGCGCCAATCACGACGACGTCGGGCGTTTCCATCCGGACCGCTCTAAGGCCGAACACGAGAAACGGCAGGGCCCTTTCACAGATGTGCTAGCGTGACGCGCGAATGGACGGAAAACGACCCGCTCGCGGAGGCTGGCTCGCCGCGGCCATCCTTTTCTCCCTCCTGTCGGGGCCCGCACGCGCCCAGGACAGCGAGAACGACGCGTCGATCTACGACCGGCCGCCCGTGGACGAAAGCCACATCGCGTCGAAATACAAGGCGACCCTCGAAAAGCCGCCCAACGTCGAGTGGTTCCTCGGCGCCGAGCTCGGGTTTTTGGCCGTGGCCAGCCACATCGTGCAGCTCGGCAACGACGGCACGCGGTTCAACTATCGCGATGACGGCGGCCAGGACGTGCTCTTTCCTTTCTTCCGGCTCAGCACCGAGCTCAAGTTCAAGGGCCGGCACTCGATTGTGTTCCTGTACCAGCCGTTGAAACTGACTGGGGAAACGGTGCTGAGTCAGGAGACGACCTTCGATGAGGTGGTGTTTCCGGCGGGAACGCCTCTGAACTCGACCTACAGTTTCCCGTTTTGGCGAATCAGCTACCTGTACGACTTCCTTCGGCGGTCCGGTGACGAGGTTTCGATCGGCGTTTCGCTCCAAATCAGAAACTCCACGATCACGTTCACCTCGGCGGATGGCACGCAGCGCGCCGATCGCCGCAACATCGGGCCGGTGCCCGCGCTCAAATTCCGAGGCCGCTGGGCCTTTGACAGCGGGGTCTGGTGGGGGACCGAAATCGACGGGATCTACGCGCCGATCAGCGGGATCAACGGCAGCAGCAACGAAATCACAGGCGCCTTGCTCGATGCGAGTCTTCGGGTGGGCTACGACTTCAACGACCGCGTCGCGGTCTTTTTCAACGCGCGCTACTTGGGCGGAGGCGCCGTCGGAACGGACAGCAACCCGGACCCAGGGAGCGACGGCTACACCAAGAACTGGCTCAACTTCATCACGTTCAGCATCGGCGTCGAGTTCCGCGCCCTCCAGCGCTAGACACCCAGGCTCGTGCCTGCATCGAGCGTCCTGTGCAGCCAATAGGTCACGAGTCCGGCTCTCGCCGACCAGGCCATCGTCCTGAGCCAGTTCGTTCGGACGAGCATCCGCCAGGTTCCCTCGTCGAACCCAGAGCCTAGCCGGCTGTGCGCGGGTACCTGCAGCAGAAAAGTCGACGCCCAGATGAACGCGATCAAGCCGATTCCCAGCCAGATTTGCCAAGGTGTCTGGACCCGCAGCGGCGCCCAAAGAAACGCAACGCCGGAAATCGCTTCGGCGATCATCAACGGTGCGACGATGATCGAAATCGAGCTGGAGTGATGGGCGTGAAAAACCGGAAACGACGCGGAGTCGACGTTGGCGAACGAAGGGTACTGCACCAGCTGCACGAACCAGATGATGCCCGTCATCGCCCAGGTGGTCGCGACTTGGATGAGAAGCGTCACGCAGCGCCCAGCGTAAGCGGCGATAAAAACTCGCTCAAGCCCCTCACGACCGGACCACCCGCAAGAGCTCGCCCACGGAGTGCTGGGCTTCGATCGGGTGGCGCAGGGGCACGCCCTCATTGACTTCGTAGTGGGTTCGGCGTCCTTGTCGGGTTCGAACGATGACGCTGGCCTCCTCCAGCTCTCTCAGGATGCGCTGCACAGCCCGTTCGGTGACCCCCACCGCCTGCGCGATTTCACGAACGCGAACGTTCGGGTCCCGGACGATGCAGACCAGCACATGCCCGTGATTACTAATAAAAGTCCATGCCGTGGAAGCGTCTGGGGTCCGGTTGGTATTCATATGATTTCTTTTACATAAAACACAATACAGGCATTGACAAGCCTGTATTTTATATCATGTTTCGTAAATCATGAATGAAAGGCCTGCAGCCACCGCGCTCTCGCGTCCGTCGCCGCTTCGCCGTGCCCGTCAGCTCCTCGCGCTCGACCGGCAGGATATCGGGGTCATCGTTGTCTACGGCGTGGCGCTGGGGCTCCTGTCGCTTGCGGTGCCGGTTGCGGTTCAGTCGCTCGTCAATACCGTCGCCTTCGGGTCCTTGATTCAACCCCTCGTCGTCTTGACGGTCCTGTTGGCGGTCGCGCTCACCGGCGCGGCCATCCTTCGCGCGCTCCAAGTGCGCGTGGCCGAGATGCTGCAGCGCAGGCTGTTTGTCCGCATCGTGACCGAGATCGGCGCTCGTCTGCCGCGCGTGAGCGGCACGGCGCTTCGGGATGCCAATGGGCCGGAGCTACTGAACCGGTTCTTCGACGTGTTCACGATCCAAAAGAGCGTGGCCTCGTTGCTCCTCGGCGGCGTCGACGCCGTCTTGATCGCGCTGGTCGGCTTGATCGTCCTGGCGTTCTACCACCCGGCGCTGCTCGCGTTCGACCTGGTGCTCATTGTCGGAGCCGTGCTCGTCTTGATTCCGCTCGGGCGTGGAGGCACAGGCACGAGCGTTGCCGAGTCCAAAGCCAAGTATGCTGTGGCCGGATGGCTCGAGGAGATGGCGCGGCATCCGCTGTCGTTCAAGCTCGCTGGCGGCGAGGAGCTTGCGCAGACGCAAGTCGAGACGCTGGCAAAATCGTATCTCGACAAGCGTGATCGACACTTCCGAGTCGTTTTTCGGCAGCTGGTGGGCGCATTCACAATCGAAGTCGTGGCGAGCGTGGCCTTGCTCGCGGTGGGCGGTTTGCTCGTGATCGAGCGTCAGCTTTCCATCGGTCAACTCGTCGCCGCCGAGCTCATCGTGACCGCAGTCGTCGCCTCGATTGCGAAGCTTGGCGGTAAGGTGGAGATCTTTTACGACCTGGTGGCCGCCGTCGACAAGCTCGGCGAGATCCTCGACCTGCCCTTGGAGCGCCCCGATGGCGAGCTCTTGCCGCCCGGTGGTGGAGCGAGGCTTGGGCTCGTGCTCGACAAAGTGGAGGTCGATCGAGAGGCGGGTGTCGAGCCGCTCCGAGTCTCCTTCAAGGTCGAGCCCGGTGAGCGCCTTGCAATCGCCGGGATGGAGCGGGATACGACTCCGACGATCGACGCGATCTTTGGACTGCGTGTTCCGTCCGCAGGCGTGATCGAAATGGACGGGCACGACGTCCGCGACCTCGCCTTGCGCGAGCTGCGCAGCCGCGTCGCGCTCGTCCGCGGCACAGAGATTTTTCCCGGCTGCATCTTAGACAATCTTCGCGCCGCAAACGCGGACCTGACTGCGGAGCAGGCATGGGAAGCCTTGGGCCAGGTCGGCCTGGCCGAGGCAGTGAAGTCTCTTCCAAGGGGGCTGCAAACGCCAATTCTCAGAGACGGAGCGCCGCTGTCTCGGACCCAGGGGATTGCGCTCACGATTGCAAGAGCGTTGGCTGGAAAGCCCTCCCTATTGATCCTCGATCGAACCTTGGATCGGATCGACCCCGACGCTGGGATCCGTATCGCCGATCGCTTGTCGGCGAATCGCGATAGTTCGCTGCTGATCGTTGCGGCAGACGCCGCGGTCCAAGGACGAATGGATCGACACCTTCACATTTCCGACACGGTCAGGCGCGAAGGAGAGGCAGCATGAAAGAGACATCGGTCAACGCCGAGCACTGGTCTGGCTTCGAGCGGGACACGCTTCCGGAGACCCTGGGTGTGCCCGCGCCACGGCGAACGATTGTGGTCGCCCGAATCTTGGTTGCCGTCTTTCTCACGTTTTCCCTCGCCGCGCTTCTCGCTCCCTGGACGCAGAACATCCGTGGAAGCGGGCGCGTGTTCGCCTACGCACCCGATCAACGCCAGCAGCCCATCGAGGCGACCATCTCGGGGCGCGTCGAAAAGTGGTTCGTGCAGGAGGGGACGCAGGTCAAAAAGGGTGATCCCATCGTGCAGCTGACCGACAACGACGAATCGATCCTCGACCGTCTGGGGGCGGAGCGAGCAGCCATCGAAGTCCGACGAATCGCGCAGGCGCAGCGCACCGAGACGCTGAGCAACCGAATCGAATCCGTGCGTCGCTCGCAGCGCGCGGAGATCGCCGCAACCGAGGCGAACATTCAGATTGCACAGCGCGGCGTCGAGGCAGCCCAGCAAGATGTTGGGGCAGCGACAGCGGAGCTCGAAACCAACGAGCTCAACCTGCGCCGTCAGCGCGACTTGCTCGACGATGGTCTCGTGTCTCAACGAGAGCTCGAGCTTGCAGAGCTCGCGGCGCGCCAGAGCAGGGCCAAAGTTGCATCCGCCAATGCAAGGCTATCGGCATCGCGCAACAAGCTCTCGCAGAGCCGGGCAGCGCTCCGGCGGGTCATCGCGTCGACCGAGGCGGAGATCGAAAATGCCGAAGCGGGTTGGCGAAGCGCGGAGACCGAGGTCGCATCGACCAATGCAGCACTTGCACGCCTCGACGTGGGCATTTCGCGCCAGCAGGCCCAAACGATCAAAGCGCCGACCGACGGGACGATCCTTCGTGTCGTCGGTCGGCTCGGCGGAGAGCAGGTCAGCCGAGGAGAGGTGCTCGCCGTGCTCGTGCCCCAGACCGAAGATCGCGCGGTCGAGCTCCATGTCGACGGCAACGATGCCGCCCTCATCAAGGCCGGCAGCCCCGTTCGGCTTCAGTTCGAAGGCTGGCCCGCGGTCCAGTTCTCCGGCTGGCCTTCGGTCGCCGTCGGAACGTTTGGCGGCCGGGTCGCCTTTGTGGATGCCAGCGACGATGGAAGAGGAGACTTCCGCATCGTCGTCGTTCCGGACGCGGACGACAGTCCCTGGCCCGCGGCCAGCTATTTGCGGCAGGGCGTGCTCGCCAAGGGTTGGGTCTTGCTCAATCGGGTCTCCCTCGGGTTCGAGGTGTGGCGGCAGTTCAATGGTTTCCCGCCAACGACCGATCCACCGCCCATGGCGAAGAGCGGCAAGGAGTCTAAATGAGCCTCGCCCAGCGTTTGAGCGTTTTCGTCTTGGGCTCGCTTACGCCGATGGTGGCGCTGGCGAGCGAGGAGCGAGGGCGGCCGCTCCATTTCGACGAGGTCCTGCAATCGGTGAACGAGCACGATCCTCGCATACGCCAAGCGGTTGCGCAGCTTCGCAAGGCGGAGTCCAAGACGATGGCGGCCCGCGGCGCGTTTGATCCAAGGCTCGACGGCGACGGTAAGATCCGCAGGGGCGGCTACTACGACAACCAAAGTGCCAACGTGGAGCTTCGTCAGCCCACGACGCTATGGGGCTCGGAGATCTTCGTGGGTTATCGAGTCGGCCTTGCCAGCAACGAGCGTTGGCCGCCCTATCGGGACGATCAGACCCTCTCGGGCGGCGAGGTTCGTGCGGGAATCGAGGTGCCGATCTGGCGGGGTGGGCTCACCGACCCGGACCGCGCCGAGCGCGCCCGCGCGATTCAACTCGAAGAAGCCGCCGACCAGGCCCTGTCAGCCGCAAGGCTCAACCTCGAGCTGGCGGCAGCGCGGACGTATTGGAATTGGGTCGGCACGGGACAGAACAGGGAGGTCGCCAAAGCCTTGCTCGACCTAGCCGAGCAGCGCGACTCCCAGCTCCGGCGACGACTCGCGGCCGGTTCGATCGCCTCTTTTGATGTCGTCGACAACGAGCGAATTTTGCTCGAGCGAAAGGCGTTCCTGGTCGCCGCAGAGCGCGCCTTCGAGAAGGCGACCTTCGAGCTGTCGTTGTTTCTGCGGGATTTCCGAGGGGTGCCCGTCGTTGCTGGCGCCCAGCGCCTCCCCGAAAAGGTGTCGGTCGCGCCGATCGAAGAGCTTTCCGTGGAGCGCGCGATCGACGAAGTCCTCGCCTGCCACCCCGAGCTCGAAAAAGCCCGCGCAGAGCTCGAAGCGGCCGAGGTCGATCAGAAGCTCACCCGCAACGAGCTCGCTCCGGAGCTCAAGGCGGTGTTCGCGTACTCCCGCGACCTCGGGGATCTCACCAACACGGATCTCGATTTCACGCTTCCAGGCAACGTGTTCGAGGCTGGTGTGAAGCTGTCGATGCCTTTGCTCTTTCGCAAGGAGCGCGGCAGGGCGGGGGTCGCACGGGCGGAAGTTGCCGACAAGCAGGCGCGGGTGCGCTTGGTGTCCGACCAGCTCCGCGCCAGAACCCTCGATGCGGCATCGGCGGTCGAGGCGGCCCAGCGCAGAGCCGAGCTCACCGACGAGGTGCTCGACACCGCAGCCGAGCTGGCCGAGGGCGAGCGCCGACGATTCGAGGTCGGGTCGAGCAATCTAGTCTTCGTCAATCTTCGCGAGCAGCAGGCGGCCATGGCCCAGATGCGTTACATCGAGGCGGTGGCGCTGGCCGAGATCGAGCGCACG
>CAMYJN010000121.1 GCA_947258625.1 uncultured Polyangiaceae bacterium
CCCGGGTCTCAAGCGCTACTGGCAGGAGCGTGGCGTCGAGGTTCCGATTCACGTGATTCCGCGCGCGATTGAAAAGCGCATCTTCGACCAAACCGGCCAGGAAGATCCCTTCGCGCCCGAGACCAAGCCCGGCGCGCGGCTTCTCGTCGTTTGCCGTCATGCGCGCGAGAAGGAAGTCGATCGCCTCCTTCGCATCTTCGCGCGGTACGTCTACCCCCACATCGAAGGCGCCACGCTCACGCTCGTCGGCGACGGCCCCGAAAGCGAGGCGCTCAAGGAGCTCGCCAAGGAGCTCGGTGTAGACCACCGCACCTACTTCGTGGGCGAGCAGTCGCTTCAGCAGATGCCAGCCTGGTTCCGGCACGCCGACCTCTTCGTGTACACCTCCCTGTCAGAAACCTACGGGCAGGTCATCAGTGAGGCGCTCTGGTGCGGCCTTCCGGTCGTGGCCATGGACGACGGAATGGGCGTCGCCGGTCAGGTGACCGATGGCGAAGACGGCTTCCTGATCGATCCAAAGGGCGAAGACGCCGACCGCCAGTTCGGCGGCTACGCGGAGCTCCTGCTCAGCAAGGCCACGCTCCGTCGCCAGATGTCCGAACAGGCCACGCGCAATGCCAAGGATCGCTCCGACCCCGACGCCTGCGTGCAGCGCTACCTCGAGGTCTTCGAAGTCGCCAAGGACCACGCCAAGCGGAACCCCGGAGGCTCCCAGCGCGTCGCGTACCGCGGTCTTGCCCGTTGGGCGGGGATGCACTCCACGGTCGCCGCGATGGGTCTCATGCGGAAGCCGGTCGAGCTGAATCGCAACCATGCGCCGACAGGGACCTGGACGTTCTCCGCGGCCTCCTGACCCGAGTCGCGATCACTCTGCGGTGAGGAGCTCGACGTCCGCGTCGGAAGGCGTCATCGGTTCGGGCGGTGGCATCGTCGGCTGGCCGCGCAGTCGTGCGCCGAAGTTGCTTCCGAGGCGCCGCGCGTCTTCGAGGATGATGTAGGCGCAGGGCACGATGAGCAGCATGATCAGCGTCGCCGCCAGGACGCCGAATCCGAGTGAGACGGCCATCGGCACGAGGAAGCGGGCCTGCACCGAGGTCTCGAGAATCATCGGCGCGAGGCCGAAGAACGTCGTGAGTGACGTCAACAGAATCGGACGAAAGCGCCGCGCGCCACCGGCGACGACTGCTTCCCAGGTGCTCATCCCGTCTTCGCGGAAGCGGTTGATGGAGACGATGAGAATCAGCGAGTCGTTGACGACGACACCGGAGAGGGCGACCAGGCCCATCATGCTCATCAGGCTCAACGAGAAGCCCATCACAACGTGGCCCCAAACGGCGCCCACCATGCCGAACGGAATCGCCGACATCACGAGAATCGGCTGGGCATAGCTGCGGAATACGACCGCGAGCATCGAGAACATCACGATCAGCGCGAGGATGAACCCGAGCCCGAGGGCGCCCATCGTTTCGGCCTGGCGCTCTTGCTCGCCACCGAGGCTGTATGAAAGCCCTGGAAAGTCGGCGAGCAGCTGTGGGAGCTCACGCTGAATGATCTGTGCGTTGATGTCGTTCGCGTTGGCATCTTCGTCGGCCACATCGGCCGTGACGCTGATGTTGCGACGCCCGTCGGTTCGTTTGATGATCGTATACGCTTGTCCCCTCGTGACCACGGCGGCCTGCGACAGGGGCATCTCCCCCCCCAAGGGGGTGCGCACGATGAGCTCTTCGACGTTATAGAGGGACCGCCTCTCTTCGAGCGGCAACCGAACGTACACGCGAACCTCGTCACGACCTCGCTGCTGACGAACCGCCTCCGCCCCAAAGAACGCCGCCCGAACCTGCCGCGCCAGCTCGAATTCGGTCATGCCTTGCGCCAAGGCGGCGGCGGTGAGCCGGAAGTCGAGCTGATCCTTGCCTTTGGTGACGCCGCTGTCGATGTCGCGAAGGCCGCTATAGGCCGAGATCTCGGTCGCCAGGCGTTCGGCGGCCGCTTCGAGGGTGGGCACGTCGTCGTGGATCAGTTGAACCTCGATCGGTTTGCCTGGCTCGACACCGACTTCGAATGAAAACGTCAGCGAGTCGGCACCCGGGATCTCGCCGATTTCGTCGCGCCAGCGCTGGACGAACTTCTGGGTCGTCAACTCGCGGTCCCCAGCGTCGATGAGATACATCATCACGGTGGCGTAGTGACTTCCCTCGGTCGACATGGAGCCCTCCGGACCCGATTCGAGCGCGCTCATGGCCCCGACTTCCTCGTACAAGCCCCGGGACATCGTCGGCCCATTGCTTTTGGCGTCTTCGCCGTCGACGATCGATTGAGCGATCGCGGCGATCCCGTCAGCGATTCGCTCGGTTTCGGATACCGGCGTGCCGACCGGCATCTTGAGGTGCGCGGTGATCAGGTCACCCTCGACCTTTGGGAGAAAGGTAAACGGAATCCGGCCGGCTACGTAGCCGAGCGTTCCGACCAGGAGGGCAACCCCAGCCGCGATCGTGAAGTAGCGCCAGCGCAGCGCCTTGTTCAAGAAGGGGATGTAGGTGTGCTGGATGTGATGCTGGAGGCGGTGTGCCATGTCGAGCTTGGCGAGGCCGCGCATGGCCCAGAGGTACGGCGAGAGCACGATTCTCAGCCACCAGGGCATCGGGTGCGAAAGGTGGGCCGGCAAAATGAGCAGGGATTCGATGAGGGAGATCATCAACACCGCGATGACGACGATCGGCACGACGCGGAAGAACTTCCCCATGGGCCCCGGGACCATCAGCATCGGGGCGAAAGCCACACAGCTCGTGAGGATCGCGAAGATGACCGGCTGTGCGACCTCTTTGGCGCCGCCGATAGCAGCTTCTAGACGCCCCTTGCCATCCATCCGCTGTTTGTAAATCGCCTCGCCGACGACAATTGCATCGTCGACGACCATGCCGAGCGTAATGATGAACGCGAAGAGCGAGATCATGTTGATCGACACGTCGGTCACCGGGAAGAAGAGCAGGGAGCCCGCAAACGAAATGGGGATCCCGAGAGTTACCCAGAATGCGAGACGCGCTTCGAGAAACAATGCCAGCGTCAGAAGGACCAGGAGCAGACCGATGCGCGCGTTTCGCAAGAGCAGCGAGAGTCGCCCTTCATACATCTCGGCTGTGTCGAACCAGTTCGCGGCGTAGAGGCCTTCGGGCAAGGTCTCTTGGAGCTCGACGACGTACTCCTTCGCGGCGGCGGACACGGTGAGCGGAGTCTCGGAACCGACGCGGAAGACGTTGATCATCACGGCCGGTTTGCCGTTGTACGTGGCTTCTTTATCGATTTCCTGGAAGCCATCGCGCACGGTCGCCACGTCGCGAACGCGCACCTGCGAGCCATCGGGCTGGCTGAGAAGAACGATGTTGCTGAACTCGTTGCCCCGGTCACGCCGTTCGGTCGTGCGGAGCAGGACCTCACCGGCCGTCGTCTTCACGCCGCCGCCAGGGAGTTCGACCGACGCGGCCCGGACACGTGCTGCCACCTCATCGATGGTTAATCCATGCTTGCGGAGCTCGGCTTGCGGGACTTCGATGCTGATCTCGAGGGGGCGAATTCCGGAGAGCTCGACGTAGGTGATGCGCGGGTCTTGGAGCAGCGTTCGACGGCTGTTTTCCGCCACGGCTCGCAGGGTGTTTTCATCGACGTCGCCGTAGAGAACGATCGAGATGACCTGTTGCCGGTTCGAAAGAAGGCTGACGGTCGGGCGCTCCACGTCCTCGGGAAACGAGGTGATGCGATCGATGGCGCTCTTCACGTCGTTGAGCGCTCGGTCCTTGTCGGTGTTGAGCAAGAGCTCGACCAAGGTGCTCGCCTGCCCCTCCATCGCCGAGGAGGTGACCTTCTTGACCCCATCGATGCCGCGAACCGCCTCTTCGACCGCAAGCACGACCGCTTGTTCGACTTCCGCCGGGCTCGCGCCGGGGTAGATGACGCTGATCGAGACGACGTCGAGCTCGACCTCCGGGAACACCTCCTGCTTGATGCCCGAGGCCAAAGTGACGATGCCCCCGACGATCAGGATGAGCATCAAGACATTGGCTGCGACAGAGTTCTTCGCCGCCCAGGCGATGACGCCGCGCTCTTTGTCTGGGTCGAAGTCGCTGGAGTCGGTCATGGCGTGGCTTGGGCGGCGGGCTTGCTTGGGTCGCCGGGCGCGGCCTCAGGCTTCTTCTCCAGGGTTCTGAGGAGCATGTTGGGCACGGGCGTTGGGATGCGGCTGGTGACGACGCGTTCGTTGGCCTGTAAGCCGCTGGTGACGAGCACCGCATCGGGTTCGGTCCACGCGATTTGCACGTCGCGAATCTCGAGCTGGTCTTGGTCGTTCATCACGTAGACGCTTCGCCCGTTTCTCAGCGCGACGCGGGGGACGCGGATGGCGTTGTCGATGGGCTGGGCGCCCACCTCCACGTCGACAAACGAGCCGAGGAGCAAGGGGAGGTCGCCGGGCTTCCCGAGGGGGTTCTCGATGCGCACCAGGATGCGCGCCATCGCCCCGCCTGGATCGAGGTCCGGCAGCTGTCGGATCACCTCGCCCCGACGTTCAATCGTCTCTTGGCCGACGTGCTGGATGATCTTCGTTTCGGAGCCGGGGGCGTCGTCGGCACGGGCCCGCACCGTTCGCAAAGAGGCGACGGGAACCGACACCTGCACGTGGTACTCGTCCGTGCCAACCAGCCGCGCAACCGTGCTCTGCGGGCTGATCAGCTGGCCCGCGTCCACGCTCTCGCTCACCACCATCGCGTTGAAGGGCGCGCGCAGGGTGGTACGGGTCAAATCGAGCTGCGCCTTTTTGAGCGCACTCTGCGCGGCCTTGACCGCAAGCCTGGTCGATTCGAGCTGCGGCTCGCGCTGGGCGAGGGCGCGCTGCTCTTCTGAAACGTCCATCTCGCCGAAGGAGTTCCACTCGCGTTTGGCCACCTCGCCTCGACGCTTCTCGAGCGCGAGATCGAGCTTGGCGCGGTTGACTTCCGCGCGATACGACTCGACGGCGAGCTCGTAGTCGCGCGGGTCGATCTTGAGGATCGGCTGGCCTTCTTTGAACCGGCCTCCGGCGACGAGCTCGCCGCTCTGCCAGGTGACGCGTCCACCAAGCTCGGCCTGGAGCACGATTTCCTGGGCGGGAACGACGGTGCCTTTGGCGTGCAGGTCGACCTCGTGCCGGCTCGCGTCGATCTGGATGACGTCGACCAGCGTTCCTTCGAGCGGCTTCTCGGCGCGCGGCGGCTCCGCCTTGGTGATGACGAGGACGTAGGCCGCAACGGCCGCGGCGACGAGCACGCCGATCGACAGAGCCCATTTCATGCGACGCTCGCTTCGCTTAGTCATCTTCGGGCTCTCCAAATTCTGCGGGCCACGCGCCTCCGAGGGCTCGGTAGAGCTGGACGCGATAGGAAACCAGTTGTCGGCGTGAGGCGACGAGCTGGAGCTCGGAGACCTGCCGCGTGGCGAGCGCGGTCAAGACCGGCAAAAAATCGCTGAGGCCGGCGCGGTACCGATCTCGGGTGGCTTCGAGCGTGATGTTGGCCAAGCGGAACTCGTCTTCGAGGAACTGAATTCGCAGGCGCTCTTGGCGTTCGAGCACTAGCGAGCTTTCGACTTCGAACAGCGCGGTGAGGATGGTTTCGGCGTACGCCTCCAGGAGTTGGTCGAGAACCGCGCGCTGGGCTTTGATCTGCGATCTTCCGGCGATGCCATCGAACAGCGGAACGGCCAAATTGGCACCGGCGTTCCAGGTAAAGCCCTTTGCCGTGATCGCAGGGGTCGTGTCTCCGGGGGCGCCGCCGAAGGCGCCCGTGGAGGTGATCTTGGACCGAAGCCATGTGTATGAAGGAGTGAAGTCGATGGTGAGTTGAGGAAGTCGCGCGCCAACGGCTGCAGCGACTCGGCGATCCTCCGCTTCGACACGCGTCTGGACGGCTCGGATGTCCGGTCGCGCTTCTAGAAGCGAGGCCGGGACTTGAATGGCCGGCGTCGGACCAATTTCAGGGAGCATCTTGCCCTCGATCGGGAACTCTCGGCCGGGCGCCTCGCCCAGCAAGATGGAAAGCCGCTGATCGGTGAGGTCGGTTCTTCCATCGGACAGGGCGAGGAGGGCGCGTTGGCTGGCGACGCGTTGACGTTGTTGGTGGACGTCAACCGCCGAATTTAGACCCTCGCGATAGCGAAGCTCAACCAGCTCGAGAAACCGAAGGTCGGTGTCGAGCTGCTCCTCGACCACCGCGACTTCGACGCGTGAATTGACCGAGTCGAACCAGGCTTCGGCAACTTCGGCCGAAATCAAGATGGCCAGCGCCTCTTGATCGAGCCTGGCAGCTTGCGCGTCGAGCTTGGCACCTTGGTGCTCGCGGGCGCGCCTGGCGAAGAGGTCCACCTCGTACGAAACCGGGAGTGACCCAGTTGCGTCTAGTGAGGTCGTTTCAGCAAACGGCGTGATGTTGCGGGCCGCGCCGAACGCACCCACCGCTCCGATTTGCGGCATGCGCGCGGCGCGAACTTGGTTGGCGATGTACCGCGCCTGCTGCACCCGCGCCCAGCCGGCGCGCACCGTCTGGTTTCGGCGAAGCGCCTCTTCGATGAGCGCCGTTAGCGTCGGGTCGCCCAGCTGACGCCACCAGCGCACATCGCGAATTGCCTGCGGTCCGGCCTTTGCCTGGGGCAGGGCGTCGGGCTCGGGTTCCGGTTTGGGCGTTGGCTCGGCCTCGGATCCTTCGGAGAAGGTGCCCGGTACCTCCAAGGGCGGCGGTATGTCGGTTTCCTTGCGGTAGTTGCAACCGACAGCCAGCGCCGAGACCAACAAGATGAGAATCACTGCACGCATCAAGAAGTTCCTTCGCTCGAAAGTGCCCTCTTCATTGCGTCGAGGTGTAGGGGCACAAGCTGATTCAGGTCCACTGGAACCGGGATTCGTTGCTCCATGGCTTCACGGTTGAGC
>CAMYJN010000122.1 GCA_947258625.1 uncultured Polyangiaceae bacterium
GCGCCCCGCTACTGCAACTCCGTCAGCACAAACGCGTAGTCCAGCGCCGTCTCCTTCAAATAGTCATACCGCCCCGAAGCCCCTCCATGCCCCGCGTCCATGTTGATCCTGAACAGAAGTGGATTCTCGTCGGTCTTGTGCGCTCTCAGCTTCGCCACGTACTTCGCCGGCTCCCAGTACATGACCTGGCTGTCGTTCAACGACGTACGCACCAGCATCGTCGGGTAGGGCTGCGCCTCGATGTTCGTGTAGGGGCAGTACGCCTTGATTTGAAAGTAGGCGTCGCGCTCGTTTGGATTTCCCCACTCCTCGTACTCACCAACGGTAAGCGGCAGGCTGTCGTCGAGCATCGTGTTGAGGACGTCGACGAATGGTACGAGCGACACGACGGCGCGGAACAGGTCTGGGCGCAGGTTGCTGACCGCGCCCATGAGCAAGCCGCCGGCGCTGCCGCCCTGAATCGACAATCGGTCGCTGCTGGTGTAGCCCTTCGAAATCAGGTGCTCGGCGACCGCGATGAAGTCCGTGAAGGTATTCATCTTGTGCTCCATGCGGCCCTGGTCATGCCAAGGTTTCCCGAGCTCGCCCCCGCCGCGGATGTGCGCGATGGCCACCGTGACACCGCGCTCGAGCAGGCTCACGCGAGAATGTGAAAAGCCGGTCGGATAGGGGTAACCGTAGGAGCCGTAGCCCGCGAGCAGCATCGGGGACGACCCGTCTCTCAGCGTGCCCTTTTTGTAGACGACCGATACTGGGACCTGCGTGCCGTCCTCGGCGGTCGCCCAGCCTCGCTCCGATTCATACGCCGCGGGGTCATAGCCGCCCAGCACTTCGATCTGCTTCACCAGGGTGCGGCCCTTTGAAGCAACGTCGTAGTCGAACACGGAATCTGGCGTCGTCAGAGACTCGTAGCGGAAGCGATAGGCGCTTGCGGAGAACTCTTCATTGTTGCCGGGGTACACCGCGTAGACCGGCTCCTCCATGCTGACGCGATGTGATGTCTCGCCGTCGAAGGGCGAAACGCGAATGTACGGGAGCCCCGTTTCGCGCTCGAGCAGCACGTAGAAGCGCTCGAAGACGTCCAGCCCCTCGACCATCACCCCATCGCGATGAGGAACGAGCTCTTTCCAGGATGACGGACCGGGGCTGTCGACCGGTGCCTGGACGACGCGAAAGTTTCGCCCCCGGTCATTCGTTCGAATCAGGAAGTCATCGCCCCGGTGCGAAACGTCGTACTCGTGGTCTTGTTTCCGTTCCGCGACCATCCGCCAGGCGCCGCCCGGTTCGGACGCACGCAGGAACTGAATTTCGCTCGTGGTGTGGCTGAACGCGCCGCGAAAGACGTATTCACCGCTCCGCGAACGCCAGACCGCGACCCGGAATCGCTCGTCGTCTTCCTGATAGAGGAGCGCATCTTCGTCCGTCGCGCCGAGCCGGTGGCGCAGCACCCGGTGTGCCCGCTTGGTCTCGTCGTCAACGGTGTAGAAGAACGTCTGGCTGTCGCTCGCCCACGCGACCGACTTCACCTTTTCGATCCTCTCGGGGAGGGTCTCTCCCGAACGGAGGTCCTTGATCTGCAGCGTGTAATCGCGGAAGCCGGTCTCATCGAGGGCGGCAGCGAGGTAGCGGCCGTTCGGTGACACTTCGTAGACACCGAGGCCGAGGAAGGGGAGGCCCTGCGCGAGTTCGTTCATGTCGAGGAGAACCTGCTCGCTCTCCGGTTTGCCAGGCGCACGCCTGCAATAGCTCCGGTACTGCTTTCCCTCCTGGGTGCGGTGGTAGTATTCGAACGCCCCCTTGCGATACGGCGCGCTCTGGTCGGTCTCCTGAATCCGTCCGATGATCTCATGGTAGAGAGTCTTCTGAAGCTCGGCGGTCGGCGCGATCTGCGCCTCGGCATATGCGTTCTCCGCCTCGAGATACGCGGTCACTTCCGCCGCACCTTTCTCGCGAAGCCAGAAATAGTCATCCACACGAGTATCGCCATGCAGCGTGACGGTGTGAGGTTTCTTGGCGGCGACAGGTGGTGACATGGGGGGCGGTTGAGTAGCGGTGGAGGGTTTGGAGGCAGCGGCACAGCCGCAAAGGAGGAGAAGGAAGATCCGGAACATGAGACGAGGGTCTAGCAGGGAATACCGGGGCGCGGAAAAAGGCGCGACGCGGGAGTTCAGCGGACGGGGCGCCTTGCAGAGGTGGCCGGAAGGACTGCGAGCAGGGGCCACGCAAGGCGCCCCTCGGAGGTCGCGCCAATCGGCCGGTGGTTGCTGTCATGGCCGCTTGTCACTCACACGCCGCCGCAGCCTCACTCCTTCTCGGCCGGCTGCACGGCGTAGTCCGCCAGCGCTCTCACGATGTCATCCGCGAGTTGTCTCGCCTCGGCCTGCTTCCCCGCGATCCCATTCGCCAGAAAGCTAAACGCCACCGAACGGCCGGGCTCTCCGAGCACGTAGCCCGACAAGGTGATGACATCCCTGAGCGTGCCGGTTTTCGCGCGCACCATTCTCGGACGCGGCAGGTCTTCGAGGCGGGACTGCAGCGTGCCATCGGAGCCGGCCACGGCGAGGTGCGCCACGTACTCGGCGCCGATCGAGGGGTCCCGGTAGGCCGCGACCAAAGTCTGCGTCAGGTGCTGCGGTGCAACCTGGTTCCCGTCGAACAGCCCCGAACCGTTGACCATCACCAGGCCCTTCGTATCGATGCCCATCTTGCCGAGCTCTTCGTGGACCACGGCCACGCCGCGCGCGGAGGTGCCCGGCCTTTCGGCTTCTGCGCCGATCACCTTCAGCAGCATCTCGGCCGTGAAGTTGTCGCTCCACTTGCCCACCGAATAGAGCACAGTGCTGAGTGGAGGCGACTGCACTTCGCCGAGGAGAGGCCCCGGTTCGGTTACGGGGCCGCTCTCGATCGACATGGCGCCCTCGATGCCTGCCCGTCGCAGCGCCCGAACCAAGAGGCTCGCTGCGTACGCACGGGGAGCAGGGACGCGGCGCCGGTAGTACATCGTGCGCGCTCGCGCGGGGATTGCGCCCTCGACGCGAACGGCGAGATGTCCATCCTCGGTGACCTCGTGGTCGATGCGCGGGGAGGGTGGGCCTGCTGCGGTGGTCACCGTCCGGTTGTCGATCTGTACGTAGTCCTCCGCGAGCACACGAACGCGCGCCGGCCGATCGACCTCAGGCCCTGGGGCAATGTGCACGATGTAGCTGTTGCGGTTGACTGCAAACGCGGAGATCGCCGCGCGGAACGAAGCGGCCTCCTTGGGCTGCTGGTCGAACGCCGGCGGAAGGATTTCGTCATCGAAATAGCCGTCGTCGATGACGATGCGATCGACCGCGTCCACGCCACGCAGGCGCACGTTCTCTGCGAGCACGGCCAGCATGGCATAGCCGAGGGTCGGGTCTCCCGAAGGCCGGACCACCAAGCGGTCCACCCGACCGTCGACGATGCTGCCCTCTACCCGGGTTGCCATTTGGAAGCTCGGGCTCAAACGCCAAAGGGCCGCGGCCGAGGTCAGAAGCTTCTGGTTCGACGCCGGATTCCGAGGGCGATCGGCTCGATTGCGGTAGAGTTCCTCTCCATCGTGCAGCCGAACGACATGAATTCCGATTCCATCGCCGAGCGCAGCCTGCCGGACGAGGCTGGCGATCGTCTGCGCAATGGGCGCCGGCCCCTTGGCGCGCGCACCGGGGGTCACGACCAGAAGGCCGAGTATCGCAAGGCTCAGGAGCGCTCGTTGCGCCATCGGCTTCACCCTAGCAGCGCCCTCGCGCTGCTCCTAGTGATCGGCCTTGGCTGCAGTCGGCCGGCCGAGCGCGACCCGGACTCCTTGGTCGTGATGCTCCCTCGGGACGCCGAGCAACTCGACCCGCGCTTCGTCGGCGACCCGTACGGCCTTCGCGTCTCGCGTCTGCTTTTCGGCTCGCTTGTGACGATCGATCCGCGAACCCTGGAAGTGATCCCCGATCTCGCCGAGTCGGTGGTGGCCATTAGCCCGACTCAATTCAAAGTGCGTCTCCGCGAAGGCCTGCGCTTCAGCGACGGCAGCCAGCTCGACGCCCGGGACGTCGTCGCCACCTTCGAAGGCATCGTCGACCCGAAGCTCCGGAGCCGCTACGCCCAGAACTATCGACGGATCGCCGAGATGCAGGTCCCCGACCCCCGGACCATCCTGTTCGTCCTCCGTGAGCCACACGCTACGTTTCTAACGGACCTCGAGCTTCCCATCGTTCGACGCCAAGATGCCTTCCGGCGAATCGCCACTCCGGAAGAGCCCTTGCCGATCGGGGCCGGCCCCTACCGTCTGGTGAAGCGAGAGCCCGGAGTGCTCGAGCTTCGCGCCAACCCGCACTGGCATCGCGGGGCGCCGACGTATCCCAACCTACGAATGGTCGTGATCCGGGACGACAATACGCGGGCGCTGCGCATGCTCGCCGGGCAGGGCGATCTGGCGGTCGCCTCGATTCCGCCCCTGCTTCTTCCGCTGTTCGAAGCCGACGGGCGTTTCGAGACCCGGAGCGCCCCTGGCATCTCGACCCTCTATCTCGGCTTTCAGACCGGCTCGGCCAAGCTCGAGGACGTCCGCGTAAGACGCGCGATCGGCTACGCGATCGATCGCGAGCTCTTGGTCCAGGCCAAGTACCGAGGTCTTGCGCGCGTCACCGACAGCTGGATTCCACACGGCCACTGGGCGGAGCTTGTCAACGAGCCGCCGCGCCCCTTCGACCCCGTTCTCGCTGCCACGCTCTTGGACGAAGCGGGGTTTCCCGATCCGTCCGGCCCCGCACCACGAATGCGACTCGTGCTTCGAACGACTTCGGAGCGCTTTCGCCAGTCGGTGGCACGCGCGATTGCCGCGATGTTGCAGGAGGTCGGGGTCGAAGTCGACGTGCGTCCTTCCGAAGCCGCGACGCTGATCTCCGACCTGAACCGAGGCCGCTTCGAGATGACGCTGCTTCAGGTACCCGAGGTGATCGAGCCCCACGTGCTCAGCTGGTTCTTCGACTCATCGCGAATCCCCGGCCCACAAAGCGAGGGGGCTAACCGTTGGTACTACCGAAACGCGGAGCTCGACGGCCTCTTCGAGCTCGGCCGAACGACGATCGATCGGGCCGAGCGCCGCGCAGCGTACGAGCGGGTTCAACGCATCCTCTCCCGCGACGTCCCCGTCTTGCCGCTCTGGCAACCCGACATCGTCGCGGTGGTTCGCCGCGGTTCGCGCTTCGATGTGCCCCGAGACGGTCGCTTCGGGACGCTGGCGTTCTGAACGCGCAGTGGTACCGTGCAGCGTGATCCTCAGGGACCCGGTCCATGGTTTAATCGCGTTCGAAGGCATGGCGGAGCGGGTCATTCGTTCTCTGCTCGACACGCGCGAGGTGCAGCGACTTCGCCGCGTCCGGCAGCTCGGGCTCGCCTCGCTGGTGTTCCCCGGCGCAGAGCACACACGCTTTTCACACGCCGTCGGCACGGCTCACGTCATGCAGGCGCTCCTTCACCGAATCGACGCGTGCAGGGACGAGCTTCCCCCGGACCAACAGCTCGACGACGAGGCGAGGGCCGAAGCCCTTGCCGCTGCGCTTTTGCACGACCTGGGCCACGGGCCGTTTTCACATCTCTTCGAAGAGGTGCTTCCCCATGCGAAGCATCACGAGCTTTGGACGCAGGAAATCCTGCTCGACGCGTCGACCGAAGTGCACCAGACCTTGGAGTCGATCTCGGCAGGCATGTCCCAACGGGTTGCCGGCCTGTTGAGCGGCGACTACCGGCTCAGCTACCTCAGCCAGAGCGTGAGTGGGACGCTGGACGTCGACCGCGCCGACTACCTCCTGCGCGACAGTCACATGACCGGCGTGCGCTACGGGCTCTACGACCTCGACTGGTTGCTCCAGGCGTTGACCTTTGCATGCGTCGACGGACGCTGGGTCCTCGCCATTCAGGGCCGCAAGGGTCTGCCGCCGGCAGAGAGCTTCTTCCTCGGGCGGCACTTCATGTACCAGCAGGTTTATCATCACAAGGCAACGCGCGCAGCGGAGGCCTTGGTGCGCGCGATCTTCATGCGGGTGCGCGAGCTGATCTTCAGCGGCTCACCTCCCGACCCGCTGCTGCCCGCGTTTCACGCTGCAGCGCTCGGCGAATCACTGTCTCTTCAGGAGTACCTTCGGATGGACGACGCCGAATTGCTGACCTGCCTGAGCGCATGGGAGCACGGCGCCGATCCGACCCTCGCCGAGCTCAGCAAACGGCTTCGCTCGCGCGAGCTGCCGAAAACGGTTCCGCTGCCCGAGAGCCGCCCCGACCAATGGCCGGAGGCGAAGGCGCGCGCAGGACAAATTGTGTCGGCCAAGGGGCTCCGTCCGGACCTCACCGTCTGGCTCGATATTGCCGATGACGTTCCTTACCAGGAGCCGACCGACGGCAGCACCGATGGGATGTGGGTGGCGCTCCGCCATCAGCCGCTTCAGCGCCTCGGTGACGCCTCGTTCATCCTCGGGCAGCTCCGCAACAAGCGCATCGAGCACCCGCGTCTGATCTTCCCGGCTGAATTCCGCGATGAGGTGCTCGCGGCCATCCACGACGTCCTCGACTGACCTCCAAGCGCAACCGCGCGATTTGCGGTAAGGTCTGAGCTGACGGAACCGGTTGGGGGATGGCCAGGATTCTCATCGTCGATGACCAGGATAACGCGCGCAGCATGCTTTCCGAGATGCTGCAGGCGGAGGACTACGACGTCGACCAGGCCCCGACGGGCGAGGCGGCCTGCACCATGGTCGTCGACAACGACTACGACCTGGTCATCACCGACCTCCGAATGGGAGAGGTGGGCGGCCTGGAAGTTCTGCGAAGTACGCGAGAGGCCTCTCCCCTCACGCACGTCATCGTCAT
>CAMYJN010000123.1 GCA_947258625.1 uncultured Polyangiaceae bacterium
ACAATCTGCAAGACAGCAACCACCCCAGATTGGCGCGAGTTCCGAGGCGAGGCTTGCGTGGTCCAAGCTCCCAAGTGCAACCGACCACCCTTGCAAGCCGAGCCGTTCGACGCAGCCCCCTGTCGCGCTTTTTTCCGCGCCCCGGTTGTACCGCTAGTTAACCGTAAAGCTATATCGCGCACCCATTCTGGGCGCGCCGAACGTCGGGAAACGGACGTTCTTGATCTGGCTGCTCATGCAGCCCTGGAAACCGGCGCTGCCGCCGTGAACCGTTGCGCCGAGCACCGAGCCGTTGCCCGCGATCGCAAGATCTACCTTGACGTTCCCGGGTTTGCCGCCGCTCCTCACCTCGGGAAGCACACAGCTGTTGTAGAAGCGATTGAGGTTGCGATTCATCGCGCTAGCGACCTGACCGCCGGTAAGGCGTCCTTCGCCGCCCGATTGCGAAGCATCACCGAGCTCGATGGCGCGGCTCATCGCGTCGTCGTAGCTCGAGAAGCCGCTGCTGCGGGTCGGCGGAGCGGCGCTCGATCCGCGCTTTCGGGGCCGCGTCGGGCGGTCCGGAAGCAGGCCCGCTTCACCGGTCGTGATCTTGCCGAGCTTGAACAGATCGTCGAGCTCGGTCGACGCTACCTCGCGAACATCGCTCGAGCGGGACAGAAGGAAACCGCCGACCGCAATCACCACGAGGCCAACGACTGATACGGCGATGAGCAACTTCATCGCCGACGAGCGCTTTTCCGATTTTTGCGCGTGTGCACGGGCCGCCTCTTCCGCCGCAGCGGTGTCTTGGTGTTCCCGCTGCAAGATGAATTCGCGAAACTGCGGCCATTCTCGGAGCGTCCGGCGCTCCCCCGTATCGATGTTGAACGTGACGTCGTCGCCGCCGAAGCCGCCAACGTTGAGCCGCTCGATGAGCTCACGCGCGCTGAACGGACCGTGGTCCATCTTGTCGCGCGCAACCATCCATCGCTGCTTCGAATCCGACGAGAGCTGGTTGATCAGGCTCATCAGGCCACGCCGCGGAGGAGCCGGCGGCGAAGGCGAACGCTGCGGCGCCAAGGAAATCATCGGAATCTCGACGTCCGGAGGCGGCGCCACCGAGTTGATGATGTCGATGTCGACGCTGAAGCCAGCGTCCGGCGGCGGCGGTGACGAGTTCGCCTCCTTCAGGAAAGGCAGAAGGGCTTTACGCATCGACTCAGGCGAGTCGAAGCGATCGGCGGGATCGGGCGCCAGGCAGTCGAGCAAGATGCGATCGACGTCCGGCGGAATGTCGTCGCGAACTTCCGACGGTGCGACGAAATCGGAGCCAGGCCTTCGCGTAGTGAGTAGCTCGTAGAGAATGGCCCCAATTCCAAACACGTCGCTCCGTGCCGTGGCGGGTTCGCCCCGCTTGACTTCGGGCGCCAAGCAGGAGTGGTCGGAGTCCCGGAAGGCGCTGGGACCTGCGATCTCCAAAAGCACTTGGCCGACGCCGAAGTCGCGAACTTTGACGCGGCCGCCTCTTGTCACAGAGACGACGCTGGGGCGCAAGGTTCCGTGCGGACCTTTCTTGTGGGCGTAGCTGAGCGCGCTGCAGAGGTGCGCAATGACGTTGTAGACGCCGCGCAACGAAATCGGATCGCCGTCGCGGTCGCGGGCCTGAATGAATTCCGAGAGTTGAACTCCGTCGATCCATTCGCTGGCGACGAAATGCTCGCCCTTCGGCGTCCGACCCACACCGAAGACGCGCGCGATGTTGTGATGCGTCAGCGTCGCCGCAGCCCGGCAGGCTTCCCTGAACTCGGGTGCCGCCGCCGCTGGAACCATCTCCGGCTTGATGACGCGAACCAGAATCGAGCGCTTGGTCTGCTGGTCTTTCGCTGACCAGACGACGCCCTGCGGGTCTTCGTCGACCTGATCGACGACCTCGAATCTTCCCCCAAGCACAGCCCCTGGGTGCAACCCCGTGGCGGCAGGCCTCGTCGACGCAATCCCCTGAGCCATCTCCGAAAAACAAGATAGACGACGGGAGCAGGGCGTCCCAAATTTGGGGTTAGGGTCGGCAGGGGCCGCTGGCGCCCCAGGCACAGGAAGGGGGTCAGTCGCCCTTGGCCAGCTCCAGCTCGAGCTCCCGGTTGCCCAGCACGGCGCCGGCCATCGACTCAATGATGTCTTGGGCGCGATCTTCGGGAACATCGACGAGCGAGTGCTTGTCACGGACCCGTATGCGCCCGATTTCTTTGCGTTTCAGGCCAGTCCGGTCTCGGAGCATCCGGCCCAGCTCCGACGCTCTGAGCTCGTCCCGCCGACCCACGTTGACATACAGGGTCGCCGTTGGCGGCTCCTCCTCTGCTTCGGACGTTGCGTCGTTGGCGTCGCCATTGACCTCGCTGTGGTCGTCTGGGTGCTGTTTGCCGCGCCTCCGACGGGTCGCGGCGACCTTATCGACATCGCCGGTCTCTTCGCCGAAGAACGCCGAGAGCAGGCCCGCGAGCATCCGCTCCGCATCGGCGTGGCTCATGAAGCGCCGCACCAAGGCGAGGTCGTGTTCGTTCGGCGCATTGGGGTAGGTCGCGTCAATCATCGCGATGCGGTCGGCCTCTTGGCGAGTTCGCTGCTCGCCCTCACTCGGCAGTGTTCGCTCGATGGGGAAGATCCGGTATTGCAGTCGGAGATAGTACAGAATCCCCAGCTCCGTCGGGCCCACCAGAGTGATCGCCGTCCCGGTTCGCCCGGCCCGCCCCGTTCGCCCAGTGCGATGCACATACTGCTCGACGTTCGTTGGCAACGAGAAGTTGATGACATGGGTGAGGTGAGACACGTCGATCCCGCGCGCAGCGACGTCGGTCGCGACCAAGAAGCGAACCTCCTCTCGACGCACACGACCGAGCACTTCCTCGCGCTCCCGTTGAGGCCGGTCGCCGTTCAGCCACTCTGCATTGAACCCCGCGCGCTGGAGCGCCGCCGAGACCTCTTCGGTTTCGGCCTTGGTGTTGCAGAAGATGAGGGCGCTCTCCGGATCTTCGATTTCGAGAACGGTGATCAGGTTTGCAACACGCCCGACGCCACTCACCATGTAGACGAAATGCTCGATTCCGAGGGCGCCGACGTGATCTCCCGAGAGGCCCAGGAACTGCGGTTCGTGCATGTGCTTCTCGGCGACACGTTTGATCGCGCGGTCGACAGTGGCCGAAAACAGCAAGGTCTGACGCTTTTTGGGGAGCCTTTCGATGATCGCGTGGAGCTCTTTGGCAAAGCCCATCGACAGCATTTCGTCGGCTTCATCGAGCACCAAAACCCGCAGCCGAGACGCGTCGATCGTCCCGCGCTTGAGGTGGTCGAGGACGCGTCCGGGCGTTCCGCTGATGACACGCGCGCCCTTCTCGAGCGCGCGGACCTGTTGCTCCATCGAAGCGCCACCGTAGACGGCGACGGTATCGATGCCGCGGCGGGCTCCAAGCTTTGCGATCTCGCGTGCGCTTTGCAGGGCGAGCTCTCTCGTTGGAGCGAGCACCAGAGCTTGTGCGTCTCCGTCGTCCGTGAGCAGTCGATCGACGAGCGGAATTCCAAAGGCGCCGGTCTTTCCGGTCCCGGTGCGGGACTGAACGATGACATCGTGTCCAGCGATGGCCAGCGGGTAGGAGTCACGCTGCACGGGAGTTGGGGTTTCCCAACCCATTTCATCGATCGCTTCGAGCACGTCCTCGTGTATGCCAAGTTCTGCAAAAGTCTCGGCGCCTTCCGCTTCGGGCGGCTCGGCTTCGGGCGTCTCGGTCATGGACTGGGCTCCGGGTTCTGAGGAGATTGAGTATCCGATCTCGAGCCGAGCGCTTCGGTCACGCGATTGGCAAGAGGGGCGTCTTCCCGGATGTACCTCTGGAGGCCGAGCTCGACGCGGTGTCGGTATTGATTGAGCAAATGTACGTGGTCTTCGTTGCAGCGAGTGGCCAGCTCGTTGAGCCGAAGATCCCAGGCTTTGAGAGACTTCTGGAGGGCCGTTTCATCGGTCGCGTTCGTGGCGAGGTAGGCGAGTCGCAGCTCGTCGACCTCGTGTCGAAGGAGCTGCAGGCCGTCGGAACAATCCAGATCAAAAGAGGCATCGCTCCTGGGCCAGAATACCTGCGGGATGACCGAGGCGAAGCCCACGATGACCAAGTAAGCCAAGGCGATCGAGTAGATCCCTATGGCTAGCCGGCGGCCAAGCCCGCCTCGTTCTTCTTCTCGCGGCAAAGACTATCCTCGTCCACCCATGTTCGCTCTAGAGCGCGTTGGTTGTAACGACCCGCTTGCACCAGGTCAAGACGGCGGCGGATTGCGGCGTTTCCGCTTCTCTCGATGGGTTCCCCACATGAAAAGACCGACGCTCACGATGATGGTGAGTGCGACGACGCCGCCGCAAAGCCCGTACCACAGGAAGGTGGTGACCCCGGTCCCCACCCGATCAACACACGAGCTTGTAGCCGACGCCGTAGACCGTCAGGATGTGCACAGGGCGATCGGGCTTGGGCTCGATCTTGCGGCGCAGCTTGACGATGAAGTTGTCGACCGTGCGATTGTTGGGACCGGCTTCCAAGCCCCAGATCTTCTCGAGAATCTCGTCCCGCGAGACGGGTTCGCCCTCGCGCTCCCAGAGGAATTTCAAGAGCTCCACCTCGTAGAACGACAAATGCATCGTCTCGGAGCCACGCGTGAGGGTCTGCGCGCCGGTTTCGATGTTGATGTCGCCGATTCGAATTTCGGCCTGGGAAGGACGGATGGGTCTTCCGGCGCGCCGAAAGAGAGCCCGAATGCGGGCGACGAGCTCGCCGATCGCAAATGGCTTGGTCACGTAGTCGTCGGCGCCCGCCTCGAGACCGCGGATTTTATCCGATTCCTGCCCCCGGGCGGTGAGCATGAGGATCGGCAGAATTGGGTCAGCCCTACGGATGGTTTCGCAAACCTGGTAGCCGTTGATATCGGGCAACATCAGGTCGAGGATGACGCAGTCGATGCCCCCCGTGGCTGCAAGCTCGATCGCTTTTTGACCCTTTGCCGTGTGTACGACCCGATACCCCTCGAAACGCAGACTGTCCGAGAGCCCGAGCGCGAGGGCTGGATCATCCTCCACGAGCAAAATTCCGCGTCCGTCTTCTGACATCGCCGCGAAGATACCCGCTGTCCAGCGGACCGGCAAAGATGCTTCCCTCAAAGAGCGGCGACCGGAATGGACAAACCGACCACCGCGCCCCCTCCGGGGGCGTTTTTCGCCCACGCGCGCCCGCCGTGGGCCCGCGCGATGTGCTGGACCAGCGACAGACCGATCCCGGAGCCACGCGTGGGGCTGCTATGCGGACCCCGGTAGAAGCGCTCAAAGACGCGCCGGAGCGAGTCGGCCGGGATTCCGGGTCCATGGTCACGGACTGCGACATCGATGGAGTGGCGCTTGGCGATGAGCTCGAGCTCGACCGGGCTTTGTCCGCCGTACTTCACGGCGTTGTCGAGTAGATTGATGATCGCCAGGGCGATCGCTTCCTGGTCGATCAGCACCGGCGGCAGCTCAGTCGCGCTTTTGAGGCGAATTTCGACGCCATCCTGCTCGCTTCGGTAGCGGAATGCCTCGAGCGCGCGGCCGACGGCCTCTCCGAGGTCACCTTGCTTCAGTCGATACGGCCCTTTGCCGCCCTCGAGTGCGGAGAAATCCAGAACGTTGTCGATCAATGAGGTGAGGCGTTCGGACTCCCGGCAAATGATGTCAAGGTACTCCATGCGACGTTCCTCGCTCGGTACGCGGTCGGAGCGAAGCATGTCGGCGAACATTCGAACGACGGACAGAGGCGTTTTGAGCTCGTGGGACACGTTGGCCATGAGCTCGCTCTTGAGCTCGTTGAGGCGACGTTCTTTCACTGCGGCGTAAATGAAGAAGATCGCACTCAAGAGAATGATCGCGAACGACATCAAAGGCAGTGTCGCCTCCCCGCGCAGTCGGGAGCGCCCTTGCGCTTGAAGGAGGGCCGCTTGGCGAGGAGCGACTTGCAAGCGCCAACCGTCGAGTGTCGTGGGGAACCGGTGGTCGACCGTATAGACGCCGACTTCCGACAGGTCGGGGCCGAAGACCAGCTGGTTGCTTTCATCGACGATGTTGTAAATCGGTGTCGATTCCTCGGAGCTGAACATCGTCGGAAACACCTCATCGACCAAGTACTGCGTATCGTGAACGGCCACGATGTAGGTCAGCTGGCCCGCGCGCGTGTCGAACGCCCGGTAAGACAGAAGGTAACTGCTCTCTTCGCCTTCCTGTTGGACGTGGACGTGTCTAAGGACGTGCGGCTCGGTGGAGTCGAGATCGAGGTTGCCCAGCAGCTGCTGGCGAAACGTTCGCAGAAAGGCCCGCCGCGTCTTCTTGTCTTCCCGACTCGCCCACTGAATGACGTCGCCGTCGGGGTCGAGCAAGAGCACTGACCTGACGCTTGGAGTCTGTGCTTCAGCTTGAGGGAGCCAAACAGAGTCGATGGTGCTCGAATCGTTCGGGTCGACTAGGCGAAACACCGTGCCGTCCGCGATGACGATGTAGCGCTCGATCCGCTCCACGCGCTGCTGGGCCACGCTCAGCAGCGACTGCGCGATCGTTTCGTCGCCGAGCTGCGTGTACTCACGCGAGGAGCGGAACGTGTAAAACCCCAGAATCCCGGTGGCGACCAGGATCGCGGGAACCAGGATTAGGTACCAAAACCGAAAGCGTCCGCCTTCCATTACAGGAGTTCGGCCCGCAT
This sequence comes from uncultured Polyangiaceae bacterium, assembly GCA_947258625.1. Taxonomy (GTDB): domain Bacteria; phylum Myxococcota_A; class Polyangia; order Polyangiales; family Houyiibacteriaceae; genus SG8-38. The sequence continues at coordinate 6,735 of CAMYJN010000123.1, forward strand.
TCTATGGGGCAGACGGCTGAACTCCCTCGCCCTTGTCGGGACGAGGGTCGCTGAGGTCCAGCGTGAGCCGATCGGGGTCGAGCAGCGCGTTCGCGAGCACGGCGTCCATCTTCGATACCGGCACGA
>CAMYJN010000124.1 GCA_947258625.1 uncultured Polyangiaceae bacterium
TTCGGCAGCCCGAGCCCTCGTTCGCCGATGATGTTTCGTTGGATCTGATTCGAGCCCGCATAGATCGTGTCGGCTCGCGAGAAGAGATACCACTTCTGCATGGCGGTGAGCTCATAGGGCGCGCCATCGAGGAGCTCGGCCTCCGGGCCAAGCAGATCCATCGCAAGCTTGCCGAGGTCGCGATGCCAATTCGACCAGTAGAGCTTGCTGATCAGCGCCTCGCGGTTCAGGTCGGCGCCTTCGTGCTCCAGCATTCGCAGTGCGTTGACGCGCATGATTTTGAGCCCAATTGCGGCGTGTGCGATCCGCTGACGGAAGATGGGGTCCTTTGCAGCTCCCGATTCCTTAGCCGCAGCGACGACTTGCTCGAATTCTTTCTGGAAGAGGTACTGCTGGCCGAGCGTCGATGCGCCGCGCTCGAAGGCGAGCGTGCCCATGGCCACTTTCCAGCCGTTGTTGATGCCCCCGACGACGTGGTCCTTCTGCGCCTTGGCCCCATCGAAAAATACCTCTGCGAACTCGGAGCTCCCGCCCATTTGTCGGATCGGCCGCACCTCGATACCGTCTTGTTTCATCGGAACCAGAATACAGCTAATGCCCCGATGCTTGGGCGCTTCCGTGTCGGTGCGGCAGAGCACGAAGCACCAGTCCGAGTACTGCGCACCCGAGGTCCAGATCTTCTGGCCTTCGATGATCCACTCATCGCCGACCAATGTGGCTTTGGTCTGCACGTTCGCGAGGTCGGAGCCCGCGCCAGGTTCCGAGTAGCCTTGGCACCAGATTTCCTCGCCTAAGACGATGGGCGGCAGAAAGCGCTCCTGCTGCGCAGGCGTGCCGAAATGGATCAGCGTCGGCCCGAGAAGCGTTTCGCCGATGTGGCCCACGTTCCCCGGTCCGTTCGCGCGAACGTACTCCTCGTTGAAAACCGCCTCTTCCTTGATCGAGCAAGCGCGGCCGCCGAACTCTTTGGGCCAGCCAATGCAGTTCCAGCCGGCCGCGCCCATGACCTTGCCCCAGGCCACGCGCTCTTTGACGTAGCGGTCCTGATCGCCGGAGGCGCCTCGGCCCTGAAGGTCGTTGAACGGACCATTGAGCTGCTCTTGCAGCCAGGCGCGAGCCTCTTGGCGAAACGCCTCTTCTTCTTTGTTTAGCTGTATCTCCATCACAAACCCATCTGCGCTGCGACTCGCTCGCGGTGAAATGCAGGGTCGCCGAAGAGATTCTCGGTCGCCTTGGCTCGCTTGAAGTAGAGGTGCGCGGGGTGCTCCCAGGTGAAGCCGATCCCGCCATGAATCTGGATTGTTTCGGCGGCGCAGTGAAAGAAAGCATCTGAGCAATAGGCCTTGGCGCTCGACGCCGCCTCTTCGAGGCCGTCACCATCCTGCGCTGCGAGGGCGCTCGCGTAGAAAGCCGCGGAGCGTGCCGACTCGACCATCATCAGCATGTCGGCGCACTTGTGCTTGATCGACTGGAACGAACCGATTGGTCTACCGAACTGTGTGCGCACCTTTGCGTACTCGACCGACATTTCGAGGCACATCTCGGCCGCGCCCACTTGCTCCGCGGCGAGCGCGATTCTGGCCCGGTCCAAAGTTTTCTCGCAGAGCCCCCAGCCTCGACCTTCTTCGCCGAGTAAGGAGTCGTCAGGCACGATCACGTCCCTGAGCGCGACCGACGCGAGTCGCCGGGTTTGATCCATGCTCGGCAGCCAGGCGCGTTTCACGCCCTCCGCGTTTCCAGGCACTAGGAACAGGCTCACGCCTTCGGCGCCGGCGCTGCGCTCGGAGCGTGCCGCGACGATCAACAGATCTGCGGTGTGCCCATCGAGGACATAGCTCTTGTTGCCGCGCAGCACGTAGCCCGAACCGTTTCGTGCATAGGTCGCTTCGACACCGACGGCGTCCATTCGGTTGTTCTTCTCGCCGAATGCAAGAGCCGCCCGCGTCTCTCCGGCGGCAATGCCTGGCAGGTGGCGCTCCTTCTGAGCTTCACTCCCGCCGAGCACGAGCGCATTGGCTCCTAGGCCGATCGTCGAAAGAAACGGAGCGCAGAGAAGTGCGCGACCGATCTCCTCCATCAGTGGATGCAGGTCGAGGTAGCTCATCCCCAGGCCATCGTACTCTTGGGGGATCGTGAGCGCGGTCCATGCAAGCTCCTCGGATAGCTGCGCCCAGGTCGCCGGGTCGTAGCCTCGTTCGGTTTCCATCGCGCTCCGAACACGCTCTTCGGACGAAGCCACCTCCAAGAATCTTCGAGCGGTTCGTCTGAGCTCGTTCTGATCTTCCGAGAATGAAAACTCCATTCCCTCAGTCTCCTTGGTTGACGCTAGCGGCCGAAATGAACGCCGGTGTTTCTCCGCCGCCGTGAAGAACGAGATTCGCGCCGCTCACATACGCGGCGAGGGGAGAGGCGAAAAACAAGCAAGCTCCTGCGACGTCGCCGGCGGTGCCGAGACGCCGCAGAGGGACCGTTTGCGCGACACGAGCGATGCCATGTTCGTCGCCATAGTGGAGATGCGCTTGCTCGGTCCGAATCAGGCCCGCTGCGATGGAATTGACGCGCACCTTCGGCGCCCATTCGATCGCCAGCGTGCCGCTCAAGTTGATCAGTCCTGCCTTGGCTGCCCCGTACGCCGCTGTTCCAGGGGAAGGCCGTACCCCGGAGACGCTTGCGATGTTGATGATGCAACCCCCGAAATCTTGGCCCTGCATGATGCGATTGGCTTGCCGGGCGCAATGAAGCGCAGCGGTGAGGTTTAGCTGAATTACCTTCTCCGAGAACCTGGGAGATGCCGTCGCTGCCTCGGCAAAGGGCGCGCCGCCGGCGTTGTTGACGAGCACATCGAGCCGCCCGAGGCGTTCGACGGCTTGGTTCACCATCTTCTCGACTTGGTCAGCATCCCGAACGTCGGCGCTCACGAAGAGGGCGCTCTTGCCTCCGGCGCTCGGCAGCTCGCCGGGCTCCGTGCGCCCACACACTGCGACGTCGGCACCCGCTGCGAGAAACGCTTCAGCGATGCCTCTTCCGATCCCCCGGCTTCCGCCGGTGATCAGCACTGCTCGGCCGCTGAAGTCGAGGGGGTTGCTCATGTTCCGTACACCTTGACCAGTGGCTGTGCCTTGGACAGCAGCTCTTTGACAGCCGGTCCCAGCTCGGCTGCATCCCAACGCTTGCCGATGTCCATCGTCTGCTCACGGCGGTAGCCGTCGAAAACCGTCACCGTTCCGCCAAAGACTTCCCAGACGCGGCCCGTGATGTCGCGCGACTGCGAGCTCGCGAGCCAGGCGACGAACGGCGAGACGTTGGCTGGGTCGTTCTCGTCAAAGCCCTTCTCCGGCGCCTTCATCGCGCCGCCGAACGCGCCTTCGGTCATGCGAGTGCGCGCGATGGGGCAAATCGCGTTGGAGGTAATGCCGTAGCGGCCGAGCTCGGCGGCCTGCACGATCGTCAGAGTTGCGATGCCTGCCTTTGCTGCGGAGTAGCTCGACTGACCGACGCTCCCGAGGACGCCGGCTCCCGAGCTCGTGTTGATGATGCGCGCGTCGACGTGCTCCCCAGCCTTGACGAGCCCTCGCCAATACGCGGCGGCATGCCGGGCTACACAGAAGTGTCCCTTGAGATGAACGCGTATGACGGCGTCCCACTCTTCTTCGCTGCAGCTCACGAACATCCGGTCCCGGACGAACCCGGCGTTGTTGACGACCGCATCGAGCCGTCCGAACTCTCCAATCGCTTGCTGCACGAGCGCTTCGGTCTGTTCCCAGTCCGCAACGTCCGCGCCGTTGGCCACCGCTTCACCGCCGAGATCGCGAATCGCTCGAACGACTTCGTCCGCCGGCCCTTGGCCTCCGCCCTCGCCGCTGTTGCTGACTCCGAGGTCGTTGACCACGACTTTTGCGCCTTGCCGCGCCAATTCCAGCGCGTGCTCGCGGCCGATGCCTCGTCCTGCGCCGGTTACGATCACTACCCGTCCATCACAAATGCCAGTCATTCCCAACCCTCGGCGTCGGTCAACTTGACCAACAGTTTTCCTCGATGCTCACCGCTAAACAGTCGAAGCAAATGAGACGGCGCCTCGTCGAGACCTTCGACGATGTCGTCGCGATAGTGAATCTGACCCTCGCGAATCCATCGCGCGAGCTCTGCGCGGGCCTCGTCATAGCGCGAAGCGAAGTCCAAGGTCGTGAACCCTTCCATGCGGGCGCTCTTGGCGAGGAGTTGGAGATAGTTGCTCGGTCCGGGTGGAAGCTCGGCCTCGTTGATCTGCGAGATGGCGCCGCAAACCACGACCCGACCGCGGTAGTTGAGACGGGTCAGCGCCGTGTTGAGGATCTCCCCGCCTACGCTGTCGAAAAACACGTCGATGCCCTCGGGGCAAGCTTCTTTGAGGGCAAGCCGTACGTCTGTCGTCTTGTAGTTGATCGCAGCATCGTAGCCGAGCTTCTCGGTCAGCCAGCCGCATTTCTTGTCGCTGCCCGTCAGCGCTACCGCCCGACAGCCTTTGATCTTCGCGATCTGTCCGACGATCGAGCCGACCCCGCCGGCCGCCGCGGACACCAGCACGGTTTCGCCTGCGTTGGGTTGTCCAACCTCGAGCAATCCAAAGTACGCCGTTAGCCCGGTTCCCCCGAGCACGCTCAACATCGTCGACAGCGGAATGCCCTTGATGGGCTCCACCTTGCCGTGAAGCATCTGCGACGAAACGACGCTGTACGACTCCCAGGCCGCCAACGCCTGCACTACCTGCCCAACCGGCCAGCCCTCGGCTTTGGACTCGACGACTTGCGAAAGCGTGCCGCTTCGTATCGGCTCGCCGATCCCAATCGGCGGTAGATACGATTTCGCGTCACTCATCCAGCCGCGAATGGCTGGGTCGATCGACAAGTACAGATTCTTGAGCAGCACCTCCCCGGCCTCAGGGACGCTCACGGCCGCCGAAGCCGCCTCGAAATCCCCGACGGCCGGCACTCCAACCGGCCGCTTCCTCAACAAAATCTGCCGATTAACCTCCGTCACGAACCTTAAGACTGAAACATGTTTCACTTTCTGCAAGGGGACACGCTCCCCCTCGAAAACCTGCATGGTTTCCGATGCTTGGGACCCACACCGCGAAAATCCGATCCAAGCTGGGTTGTCGCGGTGTGGGTTATAAGCCTTTGAAAACGTGGGCTTATTTGGGACACAGCGTGTCCCCTAGTTCCTAGTTCCATGTGATGCCACGTTGGTAGAGGACGGCGAGGTCCATGGTGAGGGCAATGGACCAGTGGAGGAGGGCGCCGAGGAGGAAGGAGCGGTGGCGGAGGGCGAGATAGCCGAGCGTGAAACCGGCGACGATCGACGCGTTCACCTCGAGGATGGGTTTTCCGTAGTGGCCGATGCTGTACATCATGACCATCCACGGAAGCGCGCTCACGTCGAGGTCGCGGCCGAGGCCGAAGGTCATGTAGCCGCGCCAGAAGCTCTCGCCCGAGAGGAACATCATGAAGTAGGCGGCGTGGTAGAGGATGAAGAGCCGAATCGACGCTTCGGTGCCGCTGACTACGCCGCGCGTCTGCGGATAGCTCGCTTGAAAGTCGGGGAGGGCGGATGCCCACAGGACCAGCGGAACCGTCACGACGAAAAGGCCCAAGTAGACCCAGCGCATGCGCGTCCCACCACGCACGACGTAGCCGTACTCGCGTGGCGGCTGTCGGAGCTTGAAGCGCACGAGGAGGTACGGAATCACCAGGCGTAGCAAGACGCTGCAGGTCGCGAAATACGCGAAGCCGAACAATGGGGTGCGTGCGCTCTTCGGAACGAATTGCTCGAAAAGCAATCGATAGGTGTCGGACCGACCAAATGCCAAGAACAGAATCAGCAAGACCATCGAGCTGATGACGACGAAACGCGCCTCGTACGAAACGTCCGAGAAGCGAACGCCCGTGAGCAAGCGAAGCAGCCCGAAGTACAGAAGACTGCCGGCAACGATGTAGAGCGCAATCGAGCCCCGCATCTGTTGCCCCCAGAGGTGCCAACTCCAGTTCAAAGGCAGAAGCACCGCAACCGTAGCTGCCGCCAAGCCCCAAAATCGCCGGCCTTCAATCTCGATTTTCGCGTGGTTCAAGCGGTTCGCCTCGCGCGTCGCGGCTGCCGTCACAAATCGGCGTCCATTCGACACGGCGCAGCGCCAAGCCTACATCAACTCAGCCAAGCCGTTCGATGACCGCGGCCATGCCCTGGCCGCCGCCGACACACATCGTTTCGACGCCATACCGAGCGTCGCACGAATGCAGGTTGTGGACCAATGTCGTCATGATGCGAGCGCCGGTTTGGCCGAAAGGGTGACCCAAGGCGATGGCGCCGCCATTGACGTTGAGCTTGTCGACCGGAATGCCGAGCTCACGGGCGGACGGAATGACTTGCGCGGCGAAGGCCTCGTTGATCTCGACCAGGTCGATGTCTTTGATCCTTAGCCCTGCACGGTCGAGCGCCTGTTTCGTTGCGCCGATGGGGCCTAAGCCCATGATCTCCGGGTTGAGAGCGGAGACGCCCGTCGACACGATGCGGGCCAAGGGCGTGATGCCGAGCTCTCGTGCGCGGGTGTCGCTCATGACGATGACTGCCGCGGCGCCGTCGTTGAGCGGGCAGGCGTTTCCGGCAGTGACCGTGGCCTTCTCGCCCATCTGTCCGAGGAGCACCGGCTTGAGCCCTGCCAGCTTCTCGGCAGTTGTGCCGTGTCGCGGGCAGTCATCGGTGTCGACCACCGCGCCGCTCGGCGTGGTGACGGGCGTGATCTCTTCGGCAAAGAAACCAGATTTCTGCGCCGCTTCGGCTCGCTGTTGAGAAAGCGCTGCGAACTCGTCTTGCTCC